>CAZMHL010000055.1:0-11131 GCA_964566065.1 uncultured Eubacteriales bacterium | reverse complement strand
GGTCCTTCGGTTCCTGTTGAAATTCTTGGTCTTTCTTCAGTTCCGAGCGGCGGAGATATGTTCTATGTTGTTGAAGATGAAAGAAAAGCAAGAGAAGTTATTGACGAGAGAGTTGCAAAAGTGAAAGAGGAAGCGCAGATGAGCGTTCAGAAAGCATCTCTTGACTCACTCTTTGCACAGATTGAAGAAGGTAAGGTTAAAGACCTTAACATTATTATCAAGGCTGACGTTCAGGGCTCTGTTGAGGCTGTTAAGCAGTCACTTGAAAAGCTTTCAAACAGCGAGGTAAGAATCAGAACAATTCACGGCGGTGTTGGTGCTATCAATGAATCTGACGTTATGCTTGCATCTGCATCAAATGCAATCATCGTAGGCTTTAACGTTCGTCCTGATGCAAATGCCGCATCATCTGCCGAACAGTCAGACGTTGAAATCAGACTTTACAGAGTTATTTATACAGCTATTGAGGAAATTGAAGCCGCTATGAAAGGTATGCTTGATCCTAAATTCAAGGAAGTTGTACTCGGTCATGCGGAAATCAGACAGACCTTCAAGGTTTCAGGCGTTGGTACTATCGGAGGAAGCTATGTGCTTGACGGTAAAATCACAAGAAACTCCGAAGTTCGTATTGTTCGTGACGGTATTGTTGTTCACGAAGGTATCCTTTCATCCCTTAAGAGATTTAAGGATGATGCAAAAGAAGTTGCATCAGGCTACGAATGCGGTGTAGGATTTGAAAACTATAACGATATTAAAGAAGGAGACATTGTTGAATCCTTCGTAATGGAAGAAATTAAGGATTAATTATATGGCTAAATTCAGACAGCAGAAAATTGATGAAGAAATGAAGAGGGAATTAAGTATGCTTATTCCCTCTTTGAAAGATCCAAGACTTTCAGGTCTGCTTATTTCGGTTACATCTGTTATTGTGACCAAAGACCTGAAGTTCGCCAAAATTTATGTGTCGGTGTTTACCGATGAGGAAAGAGCAAAAGAAGCGGTTAAAGGGCTTACAAGCTCGGCAGGCTTCTTAAGACGCGAGGTGGGAATGAGAATGGGACTTCGTTACACTCCCGAGCTTACCTTCGTGCTTGACGATTCAATCGCCTACGGTGCTCACATAAATAAGGTAATAAATGAACTTAATATTCAGGGTGACGAAGATGAAGAATAAAGTGTTTGAGAAAATTATTTCAGGGGATAATATTGCTCTTTTTACGCATATTGTTCCCGACGGTGATGCTCTCGGCAGTACTTTCGCAATGTGTCTTGCTCTGAAAAAGCTTGGTAAAAAAACTACGGTATTTATAAATGAGAAACTCCCTAAAAAGCTGGAGTTTCTCAATACTTATTTCAGGGAAAATTTTTTTACGGAGTTCAAAGATAATAACTTTGACCTGTATCTTGCCCTTGACTGCGGAGACGAAAAAAGACTTGGCATTTACAAGGATTCTTTTATGAGTTCTGAAAATACAGTCAGCGTTGACCACCACGCCACAAACACAGAGTTTGCAAAAGAAAACTTTGTTGTGGGAGGGGCGAGCTCAACGGGAGAGCTTGTTTTTGAATTTGTAAAAGAGGCAGGCGTTGAATTTGATAAAGATATTGCAAGCCTTATTTATGTTGCGATAGCTGCTGATACAGGCTGTTTTAAATATGAATCGACAAAGCAGAAGGCTCATATTTATGCGGCAGAGCTGATCGGCAACGGTGCAGAATTTGCACTTATAAACAAACTTTTGTTTGATACGGAGTATAAGGAAGAGCTTAAGCTTAAAGGCTATGCAATGAATAATATGGAGTATTTCTGTGACGGAAAAGTTGCTTCAATTATAATAACAAACGAAGTCCTTGAAAGCTTGGGCGCAACCTATGAGGATGCGGAAGTTCTTTCAATTATTCCGCGCTCTGTTTACGGCGTTGAAATAGGTCTTGTTATAAAAGAATGGCGGGGCAAAACAAAAGTAAGCATAAGAACAAACAGCTATGCAGATGCAACAGCTCTTGCAGGTAAATTCGGCGGAGGAGGACACGTAAGAGCCTCGGGCGTTGTTTTTGAGTGCGGTGTTTTCGAGGCAAGAGACAAGCTTATTGAGGAAGCAGGTAAACTGGTATGACAGGCGTAGTTAACATAAATAAGCCAATCGGCAGAAGTTCACATTTCGCAGTTGCCGTTATAAGAAGAATAACAAAAATCAAAAAAGTGGGACATACGGGAACCCTTGACCCTCTGGCAACGGGTGTTCTTCCAATCTGCATCGGCAGAGAGGCAACAAAGCTTTCACAGCTTATAATGGACTCGGACAAAGAGTATAAAGCTGTTTTAAAGCTTGGAATTTCAACAACGACACAGGACAGCGAGGGTGAGATTACAAGTGAAAGGGAAGTTGCGTCAACCAAAGAGGAAATTGAAAGTGCAATAAAGTCCTTTGTGGGTGAAATTGAGCAGATTCCCCCAATGTATTCTGCTATAAAAATCAACGGCAAAAAGCTTTACGAACTTGCAAGAAAAGGCGTAGAGGTAGAAAGAAAATCAAGAATTGTTAAAATCAAATATATTGATGTTTTAAATATTGATATGGAAGAAAAAGAAGCCGAAATAGTTATCGGTTGTACAAAGGGAACCTACATAAGAACCCTTTGCAATGACATAGGCGAAAAGCTTGGCTGCGGCGGATTTATGAAAAGTCTTATAAGGACCAGATGCGGCGGCTTTGATATTAAAGACAGTATAACTCTTGAAGAGTTTGAAGAGCTTTTCAAGGAGGGAAAGGCGGAAACGGTAATAGTACCGCCTGACACAATTAAGGAGAGAGAATGAAAACATTGTTTTTGCCTGATGAGGGTATAAAATTTAATACTGTTGCTCTTCTCGGTGACTTTGACGGTGTGCACACCGCTCACAGAATGCTTGTGGAAAAAGCAGTTTCTCTTGCAAAGGGAAATAATCTTAAAGCTCTGGTTTACACTTTCGAGAAAAGTATAAAAAAGGGTTTGAACATAACTTCAAATGAAGATAAAAAGAAACTGTTTGAGGAACTTGGCATTGACATTCTTGCATTCCAGAGGGTTACTCCCGATTTTTTTGCCACAGCCCCGGAAGATTTTGTGAAAGAGGTTATTGTTGACACTCTTAAAGCAAAATATGTGGTTGTAGGTGAAAATTACACATTCGGTAAAAACGGAGCGGGAACAAGCACCGATTTAAAAAGAATGCTTGAAGAATACGGAGTAAACTGTGAAATCTGCGGACTTGTGCAAATGGATGAAAAGGTCATTTCGAGCACAGACATAAGAGGTCTCCTTACAGAGGGGGACATAGAAAGAGCCAACAGACTTTTAAACAGAAGATACTCTGTGTCCGGAACGGTTGAACACGGAAACCGCATAGGGAGTACGATAGGATTCCCTACGGTTAATATAAAACCCGCAGAAAATATGATTCTTCCGAAATTCGGTGTTTATGCGGTATATGTGAATTTAAACGGCGAAAAACTCAAAGGTGTTGCAAACGTGGGAATAAAACCAACCGTGGGCGGTAAAATTCCTTTGGTTGAAACAAACATTTTCGGTGTTGACGATAATCTTTACGGTGTTGACATAGAGGTTGAATTTGAAAGCTTTATAAGAGAAGAAAAGAAATTTTCTGATATAAATGAACTGAAAATGCAAATAGAAAAAGATAAAACCGAGGCAAAAACACTGCTCGTTGACTGATATTTGATTGTGTTCGCGTAAAAAATTCCTGGATGTCCGGGGATTTTTTGCATAAAAAACTATCAAAGATGTATAGAATTTTTATAATACTCAAAAAAATGTACCCAAAAATCAAAAAAAAGCACCTTTTTTCACAAAAGTTTACAATTTGTTTATATTTTGTTTATATTTAAGAGTTATACTCTAAATGTAGTCAGAAATGACTTAACCATGCTATATCTTTTTTATATATTCATCCCTATCTTTTTTTGCCTGCTTTTAGTAAAAAGCAGGTCTTTTTTTGTTTTGATAAATTGATGAACAATTTGTGAAATGCTTGAAAAAAATATTATATTCTGCTATACTTATATAGAGAAAGAAAATATAAACATCATTCATTGATATATGAGGTAAATATATGAGCAACGAAATTAAAAAAACCTCTATAGGCGGTCAGGCTATTATAGAGGGCGTTATGATGAAAGGACCGAAGGAAATCGGTATCTGTGTCAGAAAATCTGACGGTGAAATAGTTAAAACCAAAAAAGCTGTTTCTGCCGTTAATAAAAATATACTTGTAAAAATCCCGATAATAAGAGGTTGCATAAACTTTTTTGAATCAATGGTTATCGGTGTCAAGTCTTTGATGTATTCCGCTGATTTTATGGATCTTGAAGAGGAGGAAGAACCTTCAAAGTTTGAAAAATGGCTGGAAGATAAGCTTGGCGATAAACTGAAAGATGTTTTAATCTATTTTTCTGTTATTCTTTCAATTTTTCTTTCGGTAGGACTTTTTATGTTACTTCCGAACTGGATAACAAGCTTTTTTGGTATCTGGATTAAAAACAATCTTGTATTAAATGCAATTGAGGGATGCGTAAGAATTTGTATTTTCCTTGTTTATCTTGCCCTTTGTGCAAAAATGCCCGATATAAGACGCGTGTTTGAATATCACGGCGCAGAGCATAAATCTATTGCCTGCTACGAAGCGGGTGAGGAGCTTACCGTTGAAAATGCAAGAAAACAGTCAAGACTTCATCCGAGATGCGGAACAAGCTTTTTGTTTCTTGTAATGATTATCAGTATAATCTGTTTTTCTTTCCTTTCATGGGAAACGAATATTTTTATAAGAAGCCTTTCGAGAATAGCTCTTATGCCAGTTGTTGCAGGTATCTCTTACGAAGTCCTTAAATTTACGGGCAGACACGACAACAAGTGCACAACTGTTTTGAGAGCACCGGGTATGTGGCTGCAGAAAATAACAACAAACGAGCCTGACGACAGTCAGCTTGAGGTTGCACTTGAAGCATTAAAACTTGTTCTTACAGACGACCCTGCGGAGGACGAATGGTAAAATGAAACTTTTTGAAGCACTTAAAACTGCTGAAAATTTATTAAAAAACAAGGGCATAGATGATTTTTCATCGGATGCCCGTTTTTTGTTGCTTGACTGCTTTAATTTAAAAAGCAGTGATTTCATTATAAATAAAAACAAGGAAATTGATGAAAAGCCTTATTTCGAAATGGCAGAAAAAAGAATTTCGGGAGTACCCGTTCAATATATAACGGGGAAAACGGAATTTATGTCTCTTGATTTTAATGTAAATGAAAATGTTCTAATACCACGTCAGGACACCGAGCTTACCGTCGAGAAAATCATTGAAGATTACAAGGGGACAACTCCAAAAATTCTTGATATCTGCACAGGCTCGGGATGTATTGCAATTTCCCTTGCAAATTATCTTGAGGCAGAGGTTTTCGCTTTTGATATTTCCGGAAACGCCCTTGATGTTGCCAAAAGTAATAATAAGCTTAACAATACAAAAGTAATATTTTTTAAGGATAACGCTCTTGCTCCCGCAAATGATTTTTCCGGTTTTGATGTGGTGGTTTCAAATCCTCCGTACATTGAAAGTGAAACGGTGGAGGGACTTGAAAATAAGGTTAAAGACTTTGAGCCCCGTCTTGCTTTAGACGGAGGAGAAGACGGACTTGATTTTTACAGAAAAATAACACCTTATGCATATAAGGTGCTAAAGTGCGGCGGAAAACTGTATTTTGAAATTGGTTTTAATCAGGGATGCGAGGTTGCAGAGCTGCTTGAACAAAACGGATTTAAAGATGTCATCGTTGAAAAAGATTATAACGGGAATGACCGGCTTGTATACGGAACAAAATAAAAGCTTGTGCATAAGAGGTGTACTGTTTAGGACAGTAATTTAAAAGGCAGAAAAGTCTGCTTTTTAGTTTGCATTTGACGGGGATATGCCATATTTTTTCTTGAAGGCTTTGGAAAAGTAGAGGGGATCTTTATAGCCGACTTCAAGGGCAATTTCGGAAACGGATTTTGTGTGACCTACATCCATAATGGATTTTGCATGGGAAATCCGTTTTGAAATAACATATTTTTGTGGCGTTGTTCCATATTTTGCAATGAATATTTTTCTGAAATAAGTGTCGGAAATTCCGCATATAGCAGGAAGGGAATCCACCTTGAACGAGGTTTTGAAAATATTCGCATTGAGATATTTTACTGCAGGCTCAATAATGTGGAATTTCGATTTTTCGGAATAGGATGAATGTTCAATATTTTCAATAGATGCAAGAAAATTATAAAAGGTTGCAATACATTTGAACTTGTCGGCGGAGCTTCCAAGCTTCCACATATTCGGCATATGGCAGCATATAAAATCCGTTTCGGGAAATTCGGCAAGGGAGTAAATTTTAGGCTTTGCATCCTCAAGGTCACCGTCAAAGGTGATGGCAGAGTATGAGCAACTTTCTTCGGATATGGCTCTGGTTTTATAGGAAAGCCCCTTGGGTATGTAAAGCATTTCGCCTGTGTGAAGGGTGTAGCTTTCACCATCTGATGACGTCATTTGTGTAGTTCCCGAGGTTCTGAACAAAAACAAATGAGTTTTTCTGTTTTCAACCTCTGTGAAGCTTCTTGTGGGACCGGAGGTTACGTTCAAAAGTTTTAAATTTTCCATATTTTCAAACATAGTGCTTAAATCCTTTTATAAAAAGTGGTTAAAATCATTCTAACATATCATAAGATAAATTTCAAACAAAATAACAATATTGTTCGTTATTTTCCATATAGTTCGTTTTAATACATTTACTTTTTGCCTGTATCTCCCTATAATGATTGTGAAAAGGGGTTGGGGATGTGAGCAGTAAAACGAGAAATATTGAAATGTGCGAAGGCCCGTTGTTTGTTAATATAATCAAATACGCCTTTCCGTTTATTCTTACAGGCTTTTTTCAGCAGCTTTATAACGCCGCAGACGTTATTGTCGTAGGGCGTTATTCGGGTCAGGAGGCACTGGCGGGAGTAGGAACAACCGGTTCTCTTATAACCTTTGTTCTTAATA
Source organism: uncultured Eubacteriales bacterium (assembly GCA_964566065.1). Lineage (GTDB taxonomy): Bacteria > Bacillota > Clostridia > RGIG6154 > RGIG6154 > CAZMHL01. The sequence continues at coordinate 4,061 of CAZMHL010000055.1, read as the reverse complement.
TGTTTATCGGTCTTTCCATTGGTGTAAGCGTTGTAATGGGAAATGCCATCGGTTCAAAGGACGATAAAAGAGTCCATAATACTCTGCACACTGCCATTCTTTTAAGTATAATCGGCGGAATTATCGTTTCAATTTTCGGTTTTATTTTCACAGAGACTCTGCTTAAATTAACCGGAGTTCCCGATGATGTTATGCCTCAGGCAAAAATTTATATGCAGATAATTTTCATCGGCAAATTCCCGTCTCTTGTGTATATTTTCGGTGCGGCGATTATGCGCGCCAAGGGCGATACCAAAAGTCCCCTTTACATATCTTTGGTTTCAGGGCTCATAAATGTGGGACTTAATCTTATTTTTGTAATTAAATTCAAAATGGCGGCAGACGGTGTTGCAATCGCAACCGCAATTTCTCAGCTTTTCTCTGCTGTTGTAATAATTTCTCTTCTTTGCAGGGATGATGGAGCCACCAGACTTTATTTTAACAAGTTAAGAATAAGCAAAAGACAGTTTCTTGATATTTTAAGAATAGGAATTCCCTCGGGACTTCAGAGTATGGTTTTCTCAGTATCAAACATAATCGTTCAGGCGTCGGTAAACACCTTCGGAACGGCGGCAATTGCAGGAAGCAGCGCTTCGGCAAATATAGGAAGTTTCTACTATGCCATTCTTCATGCGATGTCCCAGACGACAGTTGCTTTTGTAAGTCAGAATATGGGCGCAAAGAATTTTGACAGAATAAGCAAATCTGTAAGATACAGCCTGATAGATATGCTTTTTATTACTTTTGCCTTTGCGGCTGTAACTGTTTTTGCAGGCAGATTTTTAATAGGAATTTACACTCCGGGAAATCCCGAGGCACTTGAATTCGGTGTTAAAAGACTGACACTCGTAGGCGGTTTTTACGGTCTGTGCGGATTTATGGAAATTATGAATGGTGCGGTCAGAGGAATGAAATATGCAACCTCAACAATGTTTGTTTCAATCCTCGGCGTATGCGGAATAAGAATTATGTGGATTTTTACGGTGTTTAAAGCGATAGGAACCTTTGAATCTCTTTTCTGGTGTATGCCTGTATCCTGGATGGGAACCTTTATAATGCAGTCAATCCTTTATCTTTTCGTAAGAAGACAGGCGGAGAAAATAGCACATATTTAACAATAAAAAAGCAGACCATTATGGTCTGCTTTTAAATTGCGAGGGAGTTTTTGAGGTATGCTTTTTGAAAGCTTTGGTGAAATAGGAAATATCGGAAAAGCCGCATTTTTCAGCTGCTTCGGTTACGGATACCCCGTCTTTTAAAAGCTCTGCCGCATAGTCAATGCGGAGTTTGTTTATATAGGCATTAACCGTAGTTCTGGTGATTTTACTAAAGGAGTGGCAAAAGTAATATTTGCTGTAGCCTGCTGCTTGTGCCGCATCGTCAACGGTTATTTTTTTTGTGAAGTTTTCATCAATGTATGCAATTGCCTTTTTAATTGCTTCAATGGTTTCATCAGGCTTTGCCGGTTTCTTTTCAAATGTCAAATCTCTTAGAAGCTTTGCAAAAATTTCAAGAATTTTAGCGGTAACAACAGAGGTGTAAAATTCTCTTTCTTCCAGAAATTCGTTTTTTATTTCCTCAATCAGTGTGAAAAGCCGGATAGCCGGTGTTTTTGATTGCATATAAAGTCCGTCAAGGGAAAAACCGAATTTTTCACAGATGTCATTATTGGCTATAAGACAGTAGTAAACAGCCTCTTTTGTTACAGTTCTGGTGCTGTGGAGTGTACCGGGATTAACAAGAAATATATCTCCTGATTTTTTCTGAACTGCTTTGTCATTTATAAGAGTTTCAATTATTCCCTGTTTTACAAAAAAGATTTCAATGCCCTCGTGCCAGTGGGGATTTGAAAAATGACCGTCCTCAATTGCGCTTAATGATATTTCGTGAAATTGCGCAGGAATATTTTTGTGTTCATATATTTTTCTTATACTTTTGTTCATATCAAACTTCCCAAAGCAACAAATTACCAAAATTAAGCAAAAAAATGCCTTTACCGACCTTTTATATCACATTATAATACAAATATAAAAGAATGTAAAGGAGAAGAAATATGATAAATGAATTGTCAAAGCATACCATAAAAGAGGTAAGGGCAGGAATTGTAAGAAATTTGTGGCCGAGACTTATCGGCAAAAACGGAAAAATTGCCGAGCACGGCTATGGCTACAGTAATAAGGTTACCATAATTGAAACGGATACGGGTTTTACAGGGTGGGGAATTGGTACTGCAAACCCTACTTTAAAGCTGTTTCTTGAAGGTAGTAAGCTGAACGATGTTTTTGACCCTGAAACGGGTGTTTTGTTCAAAGGGCTGCAGGCGGCAGACTTTGCACTTCATGACCTTGCGGGAAAGATTCTTGATGTGCCTGTTTCAAAAATGATTAATCCTGACTCAAAAATGAAAACGCCCTGTTATGACGGAGCAATTTATTTTAACGACCTGACCCAAAAAGGGGATATGGGAGTTACTGCGGTTTTAAAGGATTGCAGAGACGATTTTGCAAAAGGCTACAGCGATTTTAAGGTTAAAATCGGAAGAGGAACCTGGATGGGAAAAGAAGAGGGGCTTAAAAGAGACATTGAAATAATAAGAGCCATAAGAAAAGAATTTCCCGAAAGCAAAATTCTTGTTGATGCCAATGATGCTATGGATTTAAAAACAATAATAAGGTTTATGGATGGGGTTAAAGAATGCGAAATTTTCTGGATAGAAGAGCCTTTTGTTGAAAATTATGATGACTGTATGGCACTTAAGGAATATCTTGTAAAAAACAGCCCTGAAACTCTTGTGGCTGACGGCGAATTTGAATACAATGCAGATTTAATAATAGACCTTGCAAAAAAAGGCGCAATTGACTGTATGCTTATGGATCCCGAATCCTTTGGCTTTACAAACTGGAGAAGGCTTATAAAGGAATGCCGGGGAACAAGCATAAAATGCTCACCTCATTGCTGGGGAACAAAGCTTAAAACAAATACAGTTGCTCACCTTGCGGCGGCGTTTCCTGATGTCTGCCCCACAATCGAGGGCGTTCCCGAAAAACTTGAGGGTGTTGACGAAAACGGCTTTGATATTAAAAATTCAATTTTGTCAATTCCCGAAAGAAGCGGTTTTGGTCTTGAACTTGAATTTGCAGCGTCTGTGAAAATTTATATGCCTTATTGACAAAAGAATAAAATATATTGAGTAAACTTTAAATATATAAAAACTTTTAGCCGGCTTCTTGATTGTAATAGTTTCTGTTTTGTGATAGAATGTTTATGAAAAAAAGCGTGAGGAGAATTTTATGTATAAAGCTTATATTTTTGACCTGGACGGAACGGTTGCGGACACTTTAAATACAATTGCACATTATGTTAATTCAACCCTTGAAAAGTACGGACTCAAAACTTTTCCGGTTGAAGATTTTAAATATTTCGTTGGAGAGGGTGCATCCCTTTTAATTGAAAGAGTTTTAAAGGCGCAGGATAAGTTTGAAGAGAAGCTTCACAAAGAAATGCTTGACTCTTATTTAACAAGCTATAATGCAAAACCTCTTTATCTTACCGGTCTTTACGAGGGAATGGCTGAAACTTTGAAAAATCTTAAGGAGAAGGGAATGAAGCTTGGCGTTTTTTCAAATAAACCCCAGTCTTCCGTTGACTTTGTGGTTGATGCATTTTTTGAAAAAGGATTTTTTGATGCAGTCTTAGGACAGAAAGAGGGCAACCCGAGAAAGCCTGACCCCGCAATGCTTCTTAAAATGCTTGAAGGATTTAATGTTTCACCAAAGGAATGTGTATATGTGGGCGATACCTCAACAGATATGCAGACGGGTAAAAATGCTTCCTGTTTTACTGTCGGCGTTCTCTGGGGCTTCCGCGACAGAAAAGAGCTTGAGGAAAATAAAGCAGATTTAATCATTTCAAGCCCGAAAGAGCTTGGAATGATTTTAAAGAATAAAGAATAAAAAAGGTTAAAACCGACTTTGTTTTTAAATCATAACTACCGGCTAAGCCGGTAGTTTGCTCTGCGACTA
>CAZMHL010000054.1:0-11180 GCA_964566065.1 uncultured Eubacteriales bacterium | reverse complement strand
GCTGAAAATAAAATTTTTAAATTTTTCAACAGAGCAAAATGGTATAGAACACAGGCACGGAGGAACTGGCACATATGGAGATCGTCTCCGCAATGGTTAAACAGCTTTTAAGAGGTGCAAGCGAAGAACAGATTATGAAGGAATACGGACCTGCATACGTTGACCACGGCATCGGCGTTTACCCAATGAGCGCATCGGGCGTTCCTTTCAGCGCCGCAACCTTCCAGGTTACCGGCAACCCAATTGCCGACATCACAGAAAACATTGCAGCAGAGCAGAAGGCAAGAGCGACTTACGAGTATCTGCTTGATATGGCAGATGACCCGGACGTTATCACCCCGCTCCGCTTTTTGAGAGAAAGGGAAATTGTCCATCTGCAGCGTTTCGGTGAAGTTTTAAACAACCTCCAGGAAACAATGGCAAAACACAATATGCAGTAAAATAAAATCTCCGTTTTTGAAGTGAACTAAATGGGGTTCACTTCATTTCGGGGGTTTTTTAATGAAGTTTTGAGAGCATAGCACTCTTTATTTCCGAGACATTTATGGTTGTTATTTTTTGTTTCAAAGGCAGGAGCAGGTTAGGAGTTACCGAAAGCTCGTCAACGCCCATTGCGAGAAAGGTTTCGGTCAAGGACAGGTCTCCCGCAAGTTCTCCGCAGATGCCCGTCCAGATGCCCTCTTTGTGAGAATTATCCACAACGATTTTTATAAGTCTTAAAATTGCAGGATGGTGGATATCGCAAAAAGCGTTTGCCTGCTGATTCTGTCTGTCAATTGCAAGACTGTACTGCGTCAGGTCGTTGGTTCCTATTGAGAAAAAGTCAACCTCTTTTGCCAGCTTGTCGCTGATTAACGCTGCCGCAGGAGTTTCTATCATAATTCCCGTTTCAAGGTTTTCGTTAAAAGAAATCCTCTCTTTTCTCAACTCACCTTTTACCTCTTCAACAATCTCCTTTACTTTTTTTACCTCGGTTATTGACGTAATCATCGGGAACATTACGGCAATATTTCCGAACGCCGATGCCCTGTAAATTGCGCGGAGCTGTGTTTTGAAAATGTCGGGTCTTGTGAGACAGATTCTTATGGCACGGACGCCCATTGCGGGATTTTCCTCTTCGGGCATTTTAAAGTAATCCACGTTTTTGTCCGCACCTATGTCAAGGGTTCTTATTATAACTCTTTTACCCAGAGCCTTTCTTGCGGCACTTTTGTAAATTGCAAACTGTTCGTCTTCGGTGGGGAAGCTTTTGCTTTCAAGATATATAAACTCGCTCCTGAAAAGCCCTACGCCCATACCGTCGTTTGCATATACTGCAGACATATCGTCAAGGGAGCCGATGTTGGCATAAAGAAGAATCTCCTGTCCGTCTTTTGTAACAGGCTTTACACCTTTAAGCTTTTCAAGGAGAGCCTTCTGCTCTTCGTTCTTTTGTTTCTTTTTCTGCATTTCAAGCACGGTTTCCATATCGGGACTTATATAGACTTTTCCCGTAAATCCGTCAACAATTACATCTTTGCCGTCGTTTCCCTCGTTCATAATGCCCTCTGCGCAGATTACCGCAGGGATGTTCATTGTTCTTGCAAGTATTGCCGTATGGGAATTTGAGCTGCCCTTTTCGGTAACAAAGGCAAGAATTTTTGATTTATCCATCTGCACGGTTTCGGAGGGGGCAAGGTCAACAGCTGCAAGAACTCCCCGTTCATTGCTTTCCTTCGAGTCCTCTTTCTCGGTAAGTAAATCAATTACCCTTTCGGAAATATCGCGGACGTCCGATGCCCTTGCCTGCATATAGCTGTCATCCATTGATGAAAACATTTCCGCAAAGCTGTCGGCGGTAATTGCAACGGCACTTTCCGCATTAAGTTTCTGGGTGGTGATGTTAGAAATAACCGAATCAAGAAAATCCCTGTCCTCAAGCATCATTTTGTGAATGTCAAAAATCATTGCATTTTCTTCACCCACTTCACCCACCGCTTTTTCATAAAGCCTTTTAAGCTGGTTTGATGCTCTGTCAACCGCATATTCAAAACGTTTTATTTCCTTTGAGGTGTCGCCGACACGGACCCTTAAAACGGGGTTTGCATCTTTTACGTAAAGCTTGATTTTGCCGAAAGCCACACCGCCGCAGACACCTTTTCCGTTTATTGTAATCATAAATTCTCCTTCATAAATTTTTCAAGTGCATTGATTGCCGCATCCTCGTCTTCACCCTCTGCCTTTACACATACAACATCACCGCACTTTACACCAAGTCCCATAATTGCAAAAATTCTTTTTAAGTCACCGCTTTTGCCGTCTTTTTCAATAGTTATCAATGAAGAAAACTTGCCTGCCTCCTTTACGAGAAGCCCTGCAGGCCTTGCGTGTATTCCCAGCGGGTCGGTAATTTTATAGCCAAATTGTTTCATATTAATTTCCATAGCCTTTCTGCCCACAAATAGTAATGAGAATTTTATATGCGCTTATCGCGGGCAGATAAGGCGTATAATGGAAATTATACACATCAGCCTTTCGCACCATATATGGTGCGAAAATTTCGGCGGTGCAATAAAATCCAACCGAGGCAGGATAACGTGATTTTTCACGTTATCCTCCTTTTTTGGCGGTCTCTTTTTATATAATTACCAATTATTATATTTTTAAAACACCTGAAAACACATATTTTTTTGTTGAAATACCTATATCTTTTTTAAAAATTATGTGGTAGAATGACTTTAAGAAAGGTTGTGAAAATATGGCAGCGTGGATTTATACCGATAAACCCGATAAAAATACGCTTTATGCTTTTAAAAAGAATTTTAATGCAAAGGGCGAAACTCTTAACTTTAAGGTTTCTGCAAATTCAAGATACAGACTTTACATAAACAAAGAGTTTATCTGCGAGGGTCCATGCAAAACAGATTCTCTTCATAAATGCTATGAAGAGGCAGAAGTGGTTTTAAAGGACGGCGAAAACGAAATTTTTGCAGAGGTTCTTTATATTACAGAAAATTATTCTGCTGTTTTCCCGGGGGACGAGCCGTCATTTTATTTTGAAGGCTCCTACGGTGACTTTATTTTAGAATCTGACGAAAGCTTTCTTGTTGCGGAAAACAAGTCGCTCTCTTTTGTTAATCCCCTTTACTGTAACTTTGTTCAGTCAAGTGAAATTTACGAGCCTTCCAGGGGCTTTTCAGACTTTTCTCCCGCAAAGGTTCTTTACAAAACAAACCCCTTGGGACATACTCCCTACGGAACTCTTGACAAATATTATCTTAAAAAAAGAACAATTCCTTTTATGAAATATGAAGAGCCTGAAAATTACAACGTGGTTAAATCAGACCTTGATTTAAAGGGTGAATTTACAGGTCTTAAGACAAACAAAAACTTTTTTGTTGAGCTTGATGCAAGAAGATATGTAACCTCATTCCCGAAAATTGTTCTTAAAGCAAATGCCGGTGCAAAAATAAAAATAACCTACTCTGAAAGTTATTATCCCGAAAACTTTAAGAATGTAACCGAAAAGGAAGACCGTTTTGATACAAATGGAGTTCTTTACGGCGACAGCGATGTTATTGTTTGTGACGGAAGCGAAATAACCTTTTCCCCCAATTGGTTCCGCTCGGGCAGATTTGTACGCCTTGAGGGTGAAAATATAACTGATATTGAAATCAGGGAGTTTACTTTCAGATTTTATCATTACGACCTTGACGTAATTAACAATTTTAAATGTTCGGACGAAGAGTATAACAAAATGTGGGAAATCAGCTTAAATACGCTGAAATGCTGTATGCAGGAAACTTATGTTGACTGCCCGTACTACGAACAGCAGCAGTATTTAATGGACACATCTTTAATGATGCTTTACACAATGAGCATTTCTCCCGACAAACAGATTATCAAAAAAACCATTGACGAAATGTCGGCAGAAATCGGACCCGAGGGACTTTTGTACTGTAACTATCCCTCAAAGCAGCATCAGATTATCCCCGGATTTTCAATTTTCTTTATATTTATGCTTAAAAACTACCTGATGTATTCAATTGACACATTTTTCATTAAAAAATACCTGGGCACTGTGCAGGGTATTTTGGCATACTTTGAGTCGAAGCTTATGCCTCAGGGCTATGTTGGCCCCACAGGCTACTGGCCCTTTGTTGACTGGGGCAAGGACTGGAAAAGAGGTGTCCCGGGAAGCGATTCGTCAAAACCTCTTACTTACTACAGTCTGCTTTATTCACTCGGACTTAAATGGGCACAGGAAATTTTCAGTGCGGCAGGAATGGAAAACACCGCAAAGGATTTTGAAATAAAAAGAAAAGCTCTCAACGGGGCAATTAACAGATACTGCCTTAAAAACGGCGTTTACACCGACAATCCGAACGGTGGCGGAATAAGTGAGCATTGTCAGGTTATGGCAATCCTTGGCGATGTTTGTGAAGACAAGACCGCACTTTGCGAAAGACTTATAAACGATGAAATGACAGAGTGCTCTTTCTCAATGAGCTTCTTCTATTTAAGAGTTCTTGAAGAATGCGGAAGATACGATTTGGCGGACAAGCTTTTTGACAGTTGGAGACTGATGATTGAGAGAAATATGACCGCCTGGGGAGAAAGTCCCGAGCTGCCAAGGTCCGACTGTCACGGCTGGAGCGCGGTTATGCTTTATGAATTCCCGTCGGTAGTACTTGGTGTAAAACCAATAGAGCAGGGCTATGCAAAAGCTCAAATCAAGCCTTTCACAAAAGGGCTTGAATTTGCAGAGGGAACAGTTCCCACCCCTTACGGCAACATATCCGTAAAATGGGAAAAGAAAGAAAAAAAAACAATCCTTACGGTAGATTCCCCAACAAGAATTGTAAAGGTAATAGAGGGCAAAGAATACACCGATGCACATCTTGAACTTGAAATTTAACTGTACGGATTATAGGACACAAAAGATTATATAATAAAGGTGTAAAGGACAGATGCACCTTCGTTTGTTTTCTGGATTTGTGTCAAAAGTGTTCTCAATACGCATCTGTCCGCCCTTCAGTTAAAGCTGAGGGGCTTTTTCATTTTTAAAAAGGGCATTGCCTCAATTTGGTGAAAAATCACTTATTGAGACACGCCCTTTTCGTTTTCTCTTAACTTTTAAAGCCTAACAGCCTTTCATAAATGAACCGCAGTAGGTTTCTTCAACGCTTGAACAGCTGCAGGCTGAACATATACAGCTTACAGAAATTGCGTCAAGGTTACATTTGCAATCGTCGTTATATTTACATTCTACTGATTTGCAGTCGATTGCGGTTTCGTTTGTGTGGTCGCCTGACATATTTGTGAAAGCGTTTGCTCTTGTTGTAAAGGTATCACATTTTGTTTCAACGGCGTCCTTTGCATCTTTGCCGCCGATGTGAATACCTTTGCTTGTGCATTTATTGCTGTCGTTATAAATACAGTCTGTTACTTTACAATTAACTACGTGATTTTTCATAAAATTCACTCCTTTCCCAAAGTATTATTGCCTGAAATTTTAATGATATTCTTAAAAACACAGGGCAAATTAAAAGTAAAGGAGTGAAAAAATGATATTTCTTATTATTTTGCTTACGGCAATTTTTTTATTGCTTGTTTTTGATTACCTTTTTTCGGACGGATTTAAAAGAAAAAGAAGCTTTGAAAATGAAAACAGAGAAAAATTTCCGCTTCCCGAGCCGGTTGAAAAGGAAATAATGTCTTTTGACGGAACCGAGCTTAAGGGTTATTTTTTTATAAATGAAAGAAATCCCGACACAATGGTTATTCTTTTTCACGGATACAGAGGAAATCACAGACAAATGGAGCCTTTTGCGGATTATTATTACAATGAACTCGGATACTCTGTGCTTGCGCCCGATATGAGATGCCACGGTAAAAGCAAGGGTGATTTTATCGGTTTTGGCTGTCTTGAGAAAAAAGACGCGGAATGTTGGGTTGATTATGTAAGGGAAATGCTTGGTGAAAAAGCAAAAATTTTTCTTCACGGGGTGTCAATGGGAGCGGCAACCGCCTTAATGACTGCAGCGGAGTGCAATGTTTCGGGGGTTATATCCGATTGCGCTTATGCAAACGGAGTTGACATTATTAAAAAGCAGATAAAAAGAGAATATCATCTTCCCGTAAAGCCGGTATTTTTTCTTGTTAATCTGGCGGTAAAGCTCCGGTGCGGGTATTCCCTTTTTGAGACCAACACTTCGGATTTTGTAAAAGTAATAAAATGCCCTGTTTTGTACATTCATGGCGAAAATGACGATTTTATCAGCTCTGCCAGTGTTTACAAGCTCTATTCGGACACAACCTCGCAGAAATTTCTGTGGATATGCGAAAATGCGGGGCATTGCGAATCGGCACTTAAGAACAGGGAGGTTTACGGAAACAGGGTCAGATCCTTTATTTCGGGCATATCTTAAGGACAAACCGCATAGAATTAACCGGAAAGGGGATTACTTTATGGAGCTTGGCGGAGAAAACATAATTATTGCGTATGCTGTGGGGCTTGTTCTTCTTTTTATGCTCCTTAAGGTGTTTTTTACACCGGTAAGGTTAGCGTTCAGGCTTCTTGTAAACTCCGTTTGCGGAGGAATTGTTCTTTTTGTGTTTAATCTTGCGGGAGCGGTTATCGGTCTGCAGATAGGAATAAACGCGGTAACTGCGGCAGTTACGGGAATTCTGGGTATACCGGGAATTGCAATGATTCTGCTTTTGCAGATAGTTTTAAAGGCTTAGGTCGGCACCCCTCGGCCTGGTTTGTGCAAAATGCCGAAAACTTGAGCCAAAATTATGAAAATTGCATATTTTTATTGAAAATATCTGGTAATAGTAATAGAATGGTAGTAAGGACAACAGGTGAAACTTATGATGAACGATTTTTTTAAAAAACACAGAGAAGAAATTGAAAAATTTCATAGCGGCGACAGCGCATATGCTTACCGTTTTCTTGGAGCGCATATTAAAGGTAACGGGGTGGAGTTTGCGGTTTTTGCACCGTCTGCCACCTCTGTTTCGGTTTGCGGAGATTTTAACAACTGGGACAGGGAAAAGAATAAGGCACAGTGTGAATACGGTATATGGTATGCCTTTGTTGAAGGTATAGGCAAAGGAGATATTTATAAGTATTATATAGAAAATAACGGATACGGCTTTTTGAAAGCCGACCCTTACGCTTTTAAAAGTCAGTTAAGACCAAACACCGCATCGGTGGTGTGGGATATTAAAAAGCCTGTTGAGGATGAGGAGTATAACAGCTTTAAGGAAAACAGAAATATTTATGAAAGCCCTGTAAATATTTACGAGGTACATCTGGGTTCATTTATGCAGAAAGAGGACGGCGAATTTTACACTTACAGGGAAATTGCACCGAAACTGACAAATTATCTTTTGCAGATGGGGTATAATTTTGTTGAGTTTATGCCACTCAGCGAGTATCCTCTCGATGCTTCCTGGGGCTATCAGACAACGGGCTATTATTCAATTACCGGTCGATACGGAACTCCCGAGGATTTTCAGTATCTTGTGGAATTTCTTCATTCGGCAAAAATAGGTGTAATACTTGATTGGGTTCCCGGGCATTTCTGCCGTGATGACCACGGACTGAGACTTTTTGACGGAACACCTCTTTATGAATACCACAACGAATTTCTGGCGGACAATCCCGGCTGGGGAACGCTTAACTTTGATTTTACAAAACCGCAGGTAGTGTCTTTCCTTGTTTCAAATGCGGTGTTTTTAATGGAAATGTACAACATTGACGGAATAAGGGCAGATGCGGTTGCAAATGTTTTGTCAAATATTTTCTGCAAAGACCCCCGCCCGGAGCTTATGAACAATCACGGCGGTTTTGACAAAATTGAGGGAATTGAGTTTATTAAAAAGCTTAATTCTACGGTCAAAAGATTATTTAAAAACAATCTTATGTTTGCAGAGGACTCTTCCCAGTTCCCAAGGGTTACGGGAGAGGTTGAAAACGGAGGTCTCGGATTTACTTTTAAATGGAATATGGGTTGGATGAACGACAGTTTATCATATATGAAACTCGACCCTCTTTTCAGAAAGGGAAGTCATGACAAGGTTACCTTTCCTCTCTTTTATGCATTCAACGAAAACTTTGTGCTTCCGCTGTCTCACGATGAGGTGGTTCACGGAAAGTGCTCAATGGTTGAAAAAATGCCCGGCTGCAGGGTGGATAAATTTGCCCAGCTCCGTGCCTATATTTTATATATGTACACAATGCCCGGCAAAAAGCTTATGTTTATGGGCAACGAATTTGCCCACGCTCTCGAGTGGCGTTTTTACGAGTCTCTTGAGTGGAATCTTCTTCAGTATGACGAATACGCTCGTGAAAGAACCTGCATTTCGGATATAAATCATATGTACCTGAAAAACAAATGTCTCTGGGACAACGAAGGCTCCTGGGACGGTTTTTCCTGGTGTAATGCAAATGACAGAGACAAAAGTGTATTGTCTTATGCAAGATACTCAAAGGACAAGTCGGAGTTTCTGGTGACGGCAATTAACTTTACTCCTGTCAGACAGCAGTACAAGCTTGGTATTCCGAAATTCTGCGATTATGAGGAAATTCTGAATACGGATAACATTATTTACGGCGGAGGCAACGGACTTAACCGAGGAGTAATTGCTCCATGCGTTGAGCCGGAGGGGGAGATGCCCTTCAGCGTAAATATAACACTTCCCGCTTTTGGCGGAGTGGTACTAAAGTCTCTTCCCAATCAAAAAAATCCTAGAAAGGGATGAATGTTTTGTTCAAAAAAGAAATGGTGGCAATGATTCTTGCAGGAGGACAGGGTTCGCGTCTTAAGTCGCTTACCAAAAATGTTGCAAAGCCTGCTGTTGCCTTTGGCGGAAAATACAAAATCGTGGATTTTGTATTAAGCAACTGTGCTAATTCCGGTATTGATACCATAGGCATTATGACTCAGTATAAGCCTTGGGCACTTAATGCCCATATCGGTGTGGGAAAACCCTGGGATCTTGACGTTTCAAACGGCGGTGTTTCGGTTCTTCCGCCTTATATGGAAGAACAGGGTGGTGACTGGTACAAGGGTACTGCTGATGCGATTTATCAGAATATGTATTATATGGACAGCTTTGACCCTGATTATGTTTTGATACTTTCAGGTGACCATATTTATAAAATGGATTATTCAAAAATGCTTGATTATCATAAACAGCAGGGAGCAGATGCAACCATTGCTGTTATTGATGTATCCCTGGAAGAAGCAACAAGATTCGGTATTATGAACACCGACAAGGATCTCAGAATCAACGAGTTTGAGGAAAAACCGCCCAAGCCGAAGAGCACTCTTGCTTCAATGGGTATTTATATTTTCTCATACAAGGTACTTAAAAAGTATCTCACCGAGGATGCAAAGCTTGAAAATTCTGCTCACGACTTCGGCAAAAATATAATTCCGGCAATGCTTAATTCAGGCAAAAAGCTTTACGCTTATCCTTTTGACGGCTACTGGAGAGATATCGGTACAATCGACAGCATCTGGGATGCGAATATGGATCTCCTCAAGCCTGACAATGAACTTAACCTTTACGATGACAAGTGGAAGATTTATACAAAATCAACAGTTCTTCCGCCGCAGTATATCGGCGAAAATGCCAACATAGAAAACAGCCTTATTTCAGAGGGTACGGTAATCCTCGGAAAGGTTGAAAACTCTGTTATTTTCCCCGGAGTTTATGTTGCGGAAAATGCCTGCGTTAAAGACAGCGTAATTATGGATAACTGCAGAATTCTGTCCGATGCGGTTGTAAACAAGGCAATCGTGGGAACAAAAGCCGTTATCAACGGACCTAACCACATAGGTGACGGAAAAGAGGTTGTCCTGATTGACGACAATAAAAATATGAAACCGGAGGTGAAATAATATGCTGAGAAATTACATGGGAATAATCAATCTTGAAGAAGATGAAAAAGACATAAGAAGCCTTACGTCAATAAGACCGATAGGCACAGTACCCGTTGCGGGAAGATACCGGGTTATCGACTTTATGCTTTCAAATATGGTTAATGCGGGTATTACATCAATCAGCGTATTTTCAAACAAATTCACCCGTTCTCTTGATGACCACTTAAGCAGCGGTAAGCCCTGGGATTTAGACAGAAAGAACGATGGTCTTTTCCTTTTCCAACACAACCTGCTTGGCGGAAACTCCGGTTATGACCTGGAACAGTTTGAAAACAGCATTAATTTTTTAAACCGTTCCGACAGTGAAAATGTTATTTTGTCTTCGTCTTATATGCTTTGCAATATTGATCTTGAGAGAGCCGTTGAGCATTTTGAAGAAACAGGCGCGGACATTACCGCGGTTTATAAAAAAATCGACAATGCAGACGAAAGCTTTAAAGATTGCGATATGCTGAAAATCAACGAAGAGGGCAGAGTTGTAAAAACCGTTAAAAATATAGGCATTGACAAAGAAGCGGATATCAGTATGGAAATTTTCATAATGAAAAAAAGCCTTCTTGTTGAGTTTATGTACGAAGCCGCAAAGCTTGGAATAAAGAGTGATTTCAAACGTTTTATTTATAATAATATTATGAGATACAACGTTACTGCTTGTGAGTTCAAAGGCTATGTAAGATGTGTTAATTCAATTAAAAGCTATTATGAAACCAATATGGAGATGCTGGACATTGCAACAGTTGGTGAGCTTTTCAATAAAAATAATCCTGTTTATACGAAAACAAAGGATTCACCTCCTGCAAAATATCTCGCAGGATCAGATGTAAGACATTCTCTTGTTGCGGAGGGTGCGCTTATCAAAGGAAGCGTTAAAACCTGTGTGATTTCAAGAAATGTTGTAATCGAAGAAGGGGCAAAGCTTGAGGGATGTATTATTCTTCAGAATGCACACATCGGCAAAAATGCCTGTCTTAAAAATGTAATTGTTGACAAAGGCGTAGTTGTAAAAGACGACATGAAGGCAGAATGCCCGAAAGAATATCCTCTTGTACTTGAAAAGAAAAAATAAACAAAAGCTCCGCAATTTGGGGATGTAAAAAAAGTCCGGAACGCCAAAAGGGCGGAATAGTATATATAAGGCTATATAAAACTTATAGTATTTATAACTGAATGCAGAAAACTCTCAAATTTGAGAGTTTTCTTTGTTTTGTGTAACGACAACCACCAGCAATGCTGGTGGGATAA
>CAZMHL010000053.1:0-11322 GCA_964566065.1 uncultured Eubacteriales bacterium | reverse complement strand
TTCCGATTTTGATATTCTTTCCAACCATTGCCGCACCGTATTTTGATGCTGATGTTGAAAAATAGTACTTGTAACCATCCGGAGTTACCTGCCATTTAGTCTGGATAACATCATCAATGTAATATCTGTAATAACCGTCAGTTCCGAGAACAACATATTCCTCACCGAAGATAACAGGTGTTCCGTCTTCTCTGTATCCTGTAATAAGTTTACCTTCATCAGTAAAGTCATAATAGGAGCTACCTATCTTTACATTTTTACCTGTCATTGCGGCGCCGTATTTAGATGAACTTGCAGAGAAATAATACTTATATCCGCCGTAAGTTACCTGCCAGCCTGTTTGTGCAACATTGTTCAAATAATATCTGTAGTAGCCGTCGGAATCCAGCACAACTGCATTTATTTCTCTGCCATAGAGTATTGGAGTTCCGTCAACTCTGTAAGCCGAAATAAGTTTGCCGTCGTCGGTAAAGTCATAGTAACTGCTTCCGATTTTAACATTTTTACCAGTCATTGCAGCACCGTATTTCGAAGCACTTGCAGAGAAATAGTATTTATATCCGTCAGAAGTTACCTGCCAGCCTGTCTGAACAAGTCCGTCCACATAATATCTGTAATAACCGTCACTGCAGAGAACCACACCTTTAAGTGCCGGTTCCCATACTGCTGTAAATTCTACATTCTCTGTTACTGTATATTCCGCTCCGCCGTTATAAGAAACTCCGCTTGCTGTCCATTTCACAAAATTAAAGTTTTCTTTTACAGGTACAGGAAGCACAATAGTTGTTCCCTTTTCTACAGTTTGTACTGAAGCAATCTGTGTAGATGCATCATCGTCATAAAATTTTGCGGAATATTTTTCAACAGTTTTCCCGAAATGAATTGTTGCTATGTTCAATCTGTCATTACCTGCGGTATCAATTGAAATTTTATTCCATTGTGTTTCGGTTCCGCCGTAATAAATATCTGTCAATTTATAGCATCCCATAAATGCATATCCCGATATTCCGGTAACACTTTCGGGAATTGTTATGCTCTCCAATGACGAACATCCGGAAAATGTAAAGACATCTATATCTGTAACGCCATTACCTATTACTACATTTGTCAAGCCTGTACAATTTTCAAATGCGTCTCCCAAATCGGTCACACTGTCGGGTATTACTACATTTTTCAGACAGGTACATCCGTTAAATGCATCCCACCCCACACTTGTCACACCATCAGGAATAACAAGATTTTCCACAAGCTGTCCGTTTAAATACAGATTCTTTCCGCAAATCAGCGGATTTGCCCGGGTATTAAATTCAATATTACACCATGCAGCCATATCTTTTATATATACTCCTGTCAGACCGGTACAACCCGAAAAAGCATTATAGTCTATAAGAGATACGCCGGAACCTATATTTACCGTTGTTAAACCTGTGCAATTCTCAAAGGCAAAACTTCCGATACTTGTAACGCTGTCGGGAATTGTTACACTTTTCACTCCAGTAAGTCCTTTAAATGCATATTCCCCAATACTTGTCACGCCATCAGGAATAACAAGATTTTCCACAAGCTGTCCGTTTAAATAAAGATTTTTTCCCTGATACAAAGGATTTGCATCTGTATAATCAAAAAAGATGTCACACCATGAAGCTAAATCTGTTACATTCACTTTTGTCAAAGCTTTACAGTTTTTAAATGCATTTTCCCCAACACTTTTTGCGCCTTTACCCATTGTTATGTCTGTCAGATTACTGCAGCCGAAAAACGCATATTCCCCTATTTCGGTTACGCTGTCGGGAATAATCACTTTCGTTAACTCCGTATAGTTTACAAATGCATAATCCTGTATTGAAGTCACACCTTCCGGGATTTTCAACACCTTTACAAGCTGTCCGTTATGATAAAGCTTTTTTGTATAGGTCAAAGGATTATCTGATTCATATTCAAAATCAAATTTAAACCATGTAGCCAGATCCGATACATTTACCGCAGTCAATTCCGTGCAACCTGCAAATGCAGATTTTCCCACGCTTGTTACACCGTCGGGAATTGTTACACTCTTCAGGCTTGTGTAATAATAAAACGCATAATCAGATACGGAAGTTACTCCGTCAGGAATAACAATGCTTTCTGCCAGCACCCCATTCAGGTAAAGTTTCCTTCCGCCCTGCAAAGGATTTGCAGTACGATCCTCAAAGGATATTTTACACCACGCAGCTAAATCGGTAATATTTACATCCGTCAAAGCGCTGCAGGAATCAAAAGCATATCTACCTATACTTGTTACATTACGGGGAATTGTTATATCTGTCAGGCTCTCACATCCGGCAAATGCACTTTGACCTATTACTGTCACACTGTCCGGAATTACTATATCCGCCAAAGCGGCACAAGCAGAAAACGCATAACCGCCTATTTCGGTTATACTTTCAGGAATTGTTACGTTTACCAGCCTTTCACAGCTTTCAAACAATCCTTCTTCTATTTTGGTTATACTTTCCGGTATTGTTACATCTGTCAGCTTTTTGCAACCGGCAAATGCGCGTCTGCCTATACTTGTTACATTGTCAGTAAAACTGATATCTGTCAGTCCGTCACAATTCTCAAATGCGGATTCACCAATACTTGTCACACTGTCCGGGAATGCTACTCCTGTCAATCCGCCACATCCGTAAAATGCACTTTTCTCTATACTTTCAACACTATCAGGTATAGCTATATTTTTTAAACTTTTACAAAGTAAAAATGCGCTATATCCAATACTTGTCACACTATCGGGGATTGTTATATCCGTCAGGGCTCCACAATTATAAAACGCATAGTTTTCTATCCTTGATATATCAGGCAATACACAATCCGTCAGCCCGGTACAGCCATTAAAAGCAGAAGCCCCGACACTGTTAACCTGTTCATTAACAGTTATACTTTTAATCATAGTGCATCCTTTAAAAGCATTTGAAGGAATACTGATTGCATCAGTCACAACGATGGTCTGCATATTAAGCGGAGTACTACCGAACACCGTACTAAACCCGTTATCTGAATTTCTCGATGAACCAACGAAAGGTATACGGATATATATAAGATTATTACATCCGTAAAAAGCCCCTGTTCCTATTTCCGTGACACTGTCAGGAACAGTAATTTCCGTCAGGCTGCTGCAGTAAGAAAAAGCACTTTTGCCTATACTCGTCACGCTGTCGGCAATTGTAACTTCAACAAGCTCTGAAGAAAGATAAAATGCATAGTCTCCTATGCTTGTTACACCATCATAAATTTTAACCTTTTTTACAAGGCTTTCTTTCCATGGGGATGAGTTTCCGCTGTAGTCTTTCATATCACCGGTACCGGCAATTTCAAGAACACCGTTTTCATAAAGAGTCCATGTAACGTTATCGCCGCAGGTACCGCTTCCCGAAGCATCATCCAGCAAATCCCACACAGCATAAAGAGTAATATCATCAACGGGAACAAACTCTGCTCCGGGCAAATATTCAGCCTCTGTCGAAGTAGGGCTTTGTGCCCAGCCGAGGAATTTACAATCTGTAAGAGTCGGAACCGTTGAACTGATTGTCAGTGTTTCTCCCCATTTTACAGTTACCTCCTCCGGAGCGCCATCACCTCCGTTGGCATTGTATGTAATTGTATATGCCTTATATTTCCACACCGCATAAAGCGTTACATCATAACTGATGTTAAAGGCATACTGCTGTCCGGCACAGAACTCTGCCGTTGTTGCATTTTTGTCTGTTGACCAACCCAAAAACTGATATTCCTCGCGGGTTGGTATTACTTCACTTATATCAACAAGTGCACCTGAATATGTAGTAATACCGTCCGGAGCACCCTCGCCGCCGTTGGCATCATAGCTCAATTTAACATTATGAATTTCCTGCCACACGGCATAAAAAATCATATCCGAATTAACTGTAATTTTGTTTGTACCTACGTAGTATTCGGGCTCAATTGCATTGGAGGTTGTTGCCCAGCCTACAAACATATAATCATCACGCTGCGGATAATTTTTAGAAAGTGTATACTTGCTTCCCGAAGATACTTCTTCCGTTTCCGGTGCTCCTTCGCCACCATTGGCATCATACTTGACAAGGCACTTTGAAAAAGAAATTTTTGCATTTGTCAGGTAATCATTTGACAGTCCTTTATCTATACTGTCCCATCTGTTATTTGTCCCTTCATAATAAACTTTTTCAATACAGGAGCTGCCGGAAAAAGCGTTATTTCCTATACTTGTCACTTCTTCTGTAATATATACGCTTGTTATCATGGTATCAAACCGATTCCAGGGAACCTCTGAAGCAGAGTTAAAATCTGTCATATCACCGCTTCCGGTTATCACAAGATTATATTCGTCAAATGAGCTGAATTGCCACTCAAGATTTTCTCCGCATTCACCATATGTATCAACATACACCGGATAAAGCACTATATCTTTATCCTCCGTATACATACTGCCGGGTGCATATTCATATACATCGGAATTTTCAGCTGTGGAATATCCGATAAACACCCCCTGTGCAGTTCCAAAATCAGCTTGCAAAGGCAACTCTACAGACTCACCTTTTCCTTTAATGAAAGAATAGGTTATTCCGCCCTTAATAACAACTGAAAACAAGCTTCCCTCTGCACCATACCTGACTGTTCCAGCAGACTGTGCAAACTCAAAAGCATAGTTTTCTTCTCCTATACTTATATTATTGCTTTCTTCTTCGTCGCAGGCAAAATACCATTTAAAAGGTTCGCCCAGACCTTCGATATATTCTGCATATGTATCAAAAGCACCTTTTCCGATGCTTTTAACATTTTTTCCGATTTTCACACAATTCAACGAATTATTTGTTGCAAAAGCATAGTCACCTATAGTTTCTACACTGTCGGGTATAGTAATCAAAGATACGCTGTAACATTCTTTAAATGCACCTGTGCCGATTGTCTTTACATTAGCACCTATTTTTATGCTTTCAGCATCCTCCCAGCCGATAAAAGCATAATCACCAATAGTTTCTACACTGTCGGGAATAACAAGCTCATCTGCTCTGCAACAGTTGTTAAAAGCTGATAAACCAATAGTCTTTACTTTTTCCCCGATATAAAGACTTCTTAAATCTCTGCAATTAACAAATGCATAATCACCTACGCTCGTTACCTCATCGCCTATAACGACATGGTATATTGACGCTTCATATGAGTGCCAGGGTTTGGCGTTAACATGCTTGAAATTATACATATCACCGCTTCCGCTTACCGTAAGAGTATTATTCTCATATACCCAGGTAAGATTATCACCGCATTTACCCGAATCAACAATTTCTGCCGAAACAGGAACTGTAAGCGAGGACAATACAATCATCATAATTAAAACTAAAGATAAAATTCTGTTTTTCATATCTTCCTCCCGAAAAGTGTGTCACTTTCTCTAACTGCATATTATAGCATAGCTGTATAAAATTGTAAAGAAAAAACAGCCGTTTAACGGCTGTAAATTTTATTGGTTATTTTATCTGCGGCATATCCGCAAACAAGTCCGATTATAACTCCCGCAAGAACATCGCTTGGAAAATGCACATAAAGATAAAGTCTTGAAAAGGCTATAAGAATTGCCGTTGCAAATGCTATAGCTCCCCACTTTCTGCTCCCTTTGCATATAGCAAAGGCTGAAGCAACTGATGAAACCGTATGTCCTGACGGAAAGGAAAAATCCTCTGGCGGAGCAATAAGTATATGTGTATTTCTCACCTGAAAAGGTCTTAATCTTGCAACCAGTGGCTTAAACCCGAGATTTGCAATTATAAATCCAAAAATCAATGCAAGAGCTATTCTCATTCCCGTTTTTCTTGTTTTCTTAAAGCAAAGACATACAAGGGCAATTGCAATCCACAACAGTCCTCCGTCGCCTGTATGCGTATAAAGGCTGAAAAACCAATCAAGAAAAGTGCATCTTAAATTCTGAATAAAATCAAGAAGAACAAAATCAAGTTGTGTTATCATTTACTACATTCCTTTGACTATTTCAAGTGCTTTGTCAAACTGTGAGTCTCTTACTACTTTATATTCGGTAACAAGATTATTTATGGTAGTCTGAGTTGAAAAATCAAGATCTCCGCAAGGGAAAAGCCCTACATCGCTCTGGAATTTTTTAACAGCAGCATCAAGCTGTTCATCAAAATAGTTATCCATTGTTCCGCTGAAATATCTCATTACACGAAGTCTTTCTTTGAGAGCATAAACCTGTTCGTGAGTGTCACCCAAATAGTATCTCTGTTCAAATGTGAGCGGCGGTAAATCGTCCTGCTCAACATAACTTTCAACATTAATGACAACCTCGTGAGGTATTACACCCGTCTGGTTTATTGTTGTATCGGCAGGTCCGGTAAATTCCGCCATTGTAACTTTAAGTCCGCCATAATCGCCAAGGGATGCGGTAGTCTGCATTGTGCCCTTACCGTAGGTTTTCTGTCCCACAAGGATTCCTGCATCATTATCTTTTATTGCAACAGCAAAGATTTCTGCCGCCGAAGCACTGTATTCATTGGTAAGAACTACAAGTTTCTCTTTCTTTCCGTCAGAGTAGTTGCTTGTATAGACGTTTTCTCCCTGTGCCTTGCTTTTAACCTTAAGTACTGTTGAGCCTTTCGGGAGCATAAGCGAAGCACATCCTACCGCCTGAGTTGTTACTCCGCCCGGATTGTTTCTTACGTCAACTATAAATCTGTCCACACCCTTTTCTTTCATTTCAAGAAATGCGGTTTTAAACTCCGATGAAGTTGAAGAACTGAACTGCGAAATTGCAAGATAGCCGATATCGCCGTCAAGAATACTGCTTGTTACGGTTGCGGTATGGAGAGTTGCGCGCACAATGGTTATGTCAAGTAATTCTTCCCCTCTTTTTAAGGTTATGGTAACGCTTGTACCCTCATCGCCTTTTATTTTTCCCACAACAATTTCCGTATCCTTGCCTACAACATCCTCGCCGTTTACCGCCATAATGATGTCACCCTGCATAACACCGGCTTTTTCAGCAGGTGAATCTTCAATAAAGCCTGCAACTGTAGGATAACCGTTATTTCTTGAAATATATGCACCTATCCCCGCATATTCCGCCTCAATTTGTGTGAAAAAGTCCCTGAACTCTTCAGAACTGTAATAAACACTGTAGTCGTCAAGTCCGTTCATAATTCCCGCTGCGATTTCGTCAAAAAGCTCCGGGTTTGATTTAAGTGCTTCTTTTATTACAGAATCAAGAATTTTCTCATAATCAACTTCAAACTGATAATTTTTGTCTATATATTTTCTTATTGCATCTATAACAGTGTATTCCTCGGGAAGCTCTGCTGAAACCTCCTCCGCACTTGCGCAAACCGGCACAACAAGAATAACCGCCGCAAGAAATAATGCCAATAATCTTTTTTTCATACATTTATCCCCCTTATCACTTTGAAACAACCTGAACTCTGTACGCACGGCTCAGGCCGCCTGTCTTTTTCAATATAGTAAACACATAAACCGGGCAATCTGTCCAGCTTTCATTTAACATTTCAGGAGTAAGCTCTGTATTTCTGTTACAGAAAACCGCGTCGGGCAGATACGGAATTTCAACATATTCCCCTTTATCATCCGCTATCACAATGCATCTTTCATCGGTATCTACAAAATAAAGAGTTCCGCTGTATGCCTTTGAGTCGTTGTAATCCTCATCGTTATGCTTGATTTCAACCTTTTCGCTTTCAAATTTTGTTATACATATAACCTTGTTACCTTTTACATAGCATTTAACACTATCCGCCTGAACAAGTGCCGAACTGTCTGACGGAAGCTGTTTTGAAACAAGCGTTATGATGTCGCAGTATTCTTTGTCAAAGCTTACGGTGGAATCTATTGCCTCACCGTTCATTTTATACATTTTGGATGCGGTAAACACACTGTCACCAACATAAATATTTCTTGTAACCGTTGCTGTCTCTTCAAGCACCTCGGTTTTGGTGTCAATATGGTCAACTGTTCCGCTTATAACCTTTATTCCAAGCTTTTCTGCGCAAAGATCAGAAACATTGTAAAGAACCTGAGCCGCCTGTTCTCTTGTGAGATATGACTTTGCGTCAAGAGTATTTCCGTCGCCGTTTAAAATGTTGTTTTTCATCGCAGTTTCAATGTAAAACTTTTCTTCTTCCGTATATTCTTCAAGCTCGGGATATTCAAGAACATAATTAAGCTTTTCAGCCTTTTCAAGACCCATTGCCTTAACAAGCCAGATAACAAAATCCGCCTTTTCAACCGGCTCGGTTTTCTTAAAGGTAGCAAGAGAATAATCGGCCGCCATTTCAGCGGTATATTCTTCAACCGTCATTATGTTTCTGTCAACTGCAAGACGAAGGTATCCGTCTGCCCAGGGGTCGGTGTTGTTATACTTTTCAGGAGAAAGTTCCTTGTTCTTTACCGAAACCTTTCTGTAGCTTTCTGCCGTTTCTTCAAGTCCCGATATTCTGAATGCAAGAGCAAGTCCCTCGCTTTTTGAAAGATAACCCTCATAATTGAAATTTCCGTCAGAGCCTTTGATTATTCCCAGCGCCGACATAAGATAAATCGCATCGTTTGACCAGTGGTCAACGGGCAGATATGAAACATCGTTATATGTAACATTGCTTATTATACTGTAAAAATTCTCACTGCCTTTATAGCTTGTCTGTGCCCTTGCCGTAAAGGTTCCAAAGAGAAGTACTGCCGAAAGAAGCAGTGCAATTCTTCTTTTCATTGTATCAGCCTTTCATTACTTTCACAGAAAGGAAAAGATTGTTTTTGATAAAACTCAGTTTATCCATACTTAAAATATATTCAATCTCAACTTTTCCGCCGTTTTCGTCTAATTTTATATCCAGCTTATTGGACATTAATGTCATATCGAAAGTTCCGTAAAGGGTCATATATTCCGTTGTGGAAAATTCCCCCTCTTTGAAATACATTTCAGAACCGCTTTCCCCTGTTCTGGAAAGGAACACCTCATCGTTCTTTACTCTTATGACCGCATTCGTGACATCCAATCCTGTCTCGGGCGATTTTTCGCTGTATTTTATTATTGTTTCGTCTTCTGAATATTCATAGCTTCCCTCTGAAATAAACTCTGTATCAAAGGTTTCGCCGTCCATCTGCTGAACTGTTTTAATCGTTATTATAGCATTACTCATTTATTTCTACCTTTTCTATATCAACCTGCTTAACCTCATCAATTTCCCTTTCAAGGAAAATCTGGGCAAGCTTTTTAAAATCTCCGCTGTCTGAGGAATAAAATTTACAGCTTCCCTCTTTTTCGTTGTTAAGCATATTCTCATTTTCAAGAATTTCTTTTACGTAGTCTGCGGCAGCCTTGCCCGAATCAATAAGCACTACATTTCCGCCAGCGATTTCTCCTATTACTCTTTTTAAAAGAGGATAGTGAGTACAACCCAAAATAATTGTATCCACGCCTTCATCCATA
Organism: uncultured Eubacteriales bacterium; assembly: GCA_964566065.1. GTDB lineage: Bacteria > Bacillota > Clostridia > RGIG6154 > RGIG6154 > CAZMHL01. The sequence continues at coordinate 1,841 of CAZMHL010000053.1, read as the reverse complement.
AGAGGCTTTAAATATTCCTTTGCAATTATTTTTGTAGCCTCGTGGTCAAAGTAGCCGTTTTCAACAAGAGGGACAAACAAAGGACACGCCTGCTGATATACCTTTATTTCAGGGTCGTTTTTTTCAATAGTCTTTTTATAAGAATTACTTTTAACTGTTCCCGACGTACCTATAACACCGATTTTTTTATTTCTCGTTGCTTTAACCGCCGCCTTTGACGCAGGCTCAACAACACCTACGATTTTCACTTCCTTATCTTCAATAAAAGGAAGTGCAACGGAGCTTACTGTTCCGCAGGCAACAAGAATAAGTTTTATATCAAAAGACTTTAAAAAAGCAATATCCTGCTTTGTGTACTTTTTAATTGTATCTTCAGACCTGGTTCCGTAGGGGACTCTTCCCGTATCGCCGAAATATACAATATTTTCACCGGGAACAGTTTTTATAAGCTCCTTTACAGATGTAAGTCCGCCAAGTCCGGAGTCAAAAACCCCGATAGCTTTGTTGTTCATAGATTATGTAAATTCCTTTCTTAAAAGGTACCAGACTCTTTTCATTTAATGTTGTGGAAAATCTGCTTCATATTGTGCATTTTGCCGAGCGGGCAGCACTTGTTGACCAAAGGTTGCAATATGGATAAATTTAACCAATCTCCGCAAATCTGCTTATAGCCAGTTCAATCAACTTGTCAGCAAGCTCCTCTCCCTTAAAACCGCTTGCCGCCATAAGTCTCGGATACATACTTACGCCCGTAAATCCGGGAACTGTGTTTATTTCATTTATGTAAATATCTCCTGTAACCTTATGTACGAAAAAGTCAACTCTGCTCATTCCCGTAAGTCCCAGGCCAAGAAAAGCCTTCTTTGCGGTCTGTTTTACTTCCTCTGCTTTTCTCTCGGAAAGAATTGCAGGGATAATAAGCTTTGAATCTATAACATATTTTGATTCATAATCATAAAATTCCTTTGCAGGAATGATTTCACCCGGTACCGAAACTATAGGATCGTCATTGCCGAGAACTGCACATTCAACCTCACGTCCGTCGATGAATTCTTCAACAAGGATTCTCTTGTCGTGCACTGCCGCATTTTCAAGACACTTTATAAGATCTTCCCTGTTATGCGCCTTGCCGATACCCACAGATGAGCCTGCATTTGCAGGTTTTATAAACACGGGATAGTCAAACTTATCCTCAACTCTTTTTATAACTGTATCAATATCTTTAAGCTCTCTTTTAAGAACAGTAACCCAGTCAGCCTGAGCAATGTCAAGATATTTAAGCATTATTTTTGTAAAGGTTTTATCCATACATACTGCCGATGAAAGCATATCAGGACCAACACATGGGATTTTTGCAAGAGCGCAGAGTCCCTGAATTGTTCCGTCCTCACCGTTTGTACCGTGAATCATGGGAACAACCACGTCAATTTTAACATGTTCTGTCTCACCGTTGTTTTCAACCACAAGACCTGATGTTGTATCCGGACTTATAAAAGCTCTTTTCACAGCCTTGTCGCCGAAATTGCCGTCTTGGATCGCAGAGCTTTCCCCCTCATAAAGAAACCATTCTCCGTTTCGGGTTACATAGACCCTTATCAGGCTATATTTATTCAGATTTACATAGCTTATAAAGTTAGTTGCAGACACAAGGGAAACATCGTGTTCACTTGACTGTCCGCCAAACAAAACGAGAACATTTAACTTTTCCATAATACCCTCCGAAGTCGTTTTCCCGGGATGATGCGGGCATCACCCCCTACACCATTATATAATACACCAATCCCAAAAAAAATTCAACTGTTTACATATATTTTATAAGATATTATCATCGATTATTCACA
>CAZMHL010000052.1:0-11518 GCA_964566065.1 uncultured Eubacteriales bacterium | reverse complement strand
TCCAAGATGGACTTAATTGGTATGCCTACTGTGGAAATAATCCGGTGAATTTTGTAGATCCGAGTGGGTTGGTTGTAACCGCGTGGGATAGAGCACATTGTACAGAATATGAACTTAGAATGTTAGAAGAGTATACACAGATGTGGCTAGAAGGAGATGACTTTGATAAAGAAATTGCTGCAAATTCGGCTGAAAATATACGTGCTAAATATCGAACCGATGGAGAGCATGGATTTGACGATGGCAATACGGGGAAAAATGGGTACAAATATCATCCAACATTATGGATAGAAAATACAGAGTTTCATACAAAAGAATCTCCAATACTTGATTTAGATGTAAATTTTGGAACAGGTGTATCAGCTGAATTGGAATTAGGCGGTATTGGTGTAGAAATTGGGGGGAAAAGGTATTATGATTTGGGTAACATATATACAACTTCGCCAACAGAAAGTATGGAATTCAATCTTGCTGCAAGAATAACAGAAAATATACAAGTTGGTGCTAGTGTGACAGGTACAATTAATGCTACTACTAGAGAACATTTGTATAACCAAGGATTCGTTGGAATAAAAGCAGGTCAAACTGTTATCGGATGGGATAATTTACCAAATGACACATTTGAAGCTGATATAACAATAGGTGCATATGTTGGTGTAGGAGGAGAAATTCATTTTAAAATTAATATTAGTGAGTTTATTAAAAGAATACGAAAGAGGTAAATTTGATGTTTAGAAAAAGGTTGTTGGCTATAATAATAGATTTTTTAATATTTTGTTTTTTGTTTTTTATATTGACAGTTATATCTATATTGGATGAAAAAAATTCACTTTTTAATCAAACAGGTTATATCATTTTTGCTGTGCTGTTACTCTCTGTTTGGCTTGGATTTATTTTTAAGGATGCTTTCTATGGGCAAAGTATTGGGAAAAGACTTGTGCATATAAAAGTAATTTCTAAAGACGGTAAAAAACCAAACCTTTTCCAAGTGTTTTTAAGAAATATAACAATACACATATGGCCGATAGAGCTTATAATGTTATTCCTTGATAAAGAACGAATTGGAGACATTCTGGCCAAAACAAAAATAATCGAAGAATAACAAGAACGCCGATTTTTCGGCGTTCTTTCCTTTTTTGTTAACTCTTAACTAAAAAAAGGATTTTTCCTTTTTATGTCGAATAATAAAGAAGAGATATATAATGACAAACATATAAAGAAACTTAAAGAAAACGAATTGTCAATAATACAGATAAGCAGATTGACGGGGATATCTTTTTCTATAGTGAGAAAACTGTAACACAATAGAACCGTCCCCTTGTGTCTCCTTGTGTCTCTAGAAAAAATTTTCATACAATGTATATTCGGGTTATTGTATGCAGTTAGTTTTTTGCTGATATTAAGCGGAAAGTGGTTATTCGAAAAGGATGAAGAAAATTTGTTGCAATTGCTAAAAAATATGATGTGAAACGAACAGGAAGACAAGGGTGTGACACAGGGATGTGCCGGTTTGTCACATTTGAATTAAACACAACACCGACGATATCCGCCGGTGTTGTTACATTTTTTATTATTTATTCTTTATTATTTATTATTTTCTACTTACTCCCACACTTCGCCATCGGCAAAGTCTGCCTGTGTTATGAGTATTCCTCTTATTGAGTCTATGTTCTTACCGTTGAAGTTCCACTTAAAGGACTTCTTTTCAAGAGGATTTAACGTTATGTTATCGCAGTAATAAAAGCTGTTGCCTGTGTTTATCACGTTCATATTTTCATCGTAGCATTTAAAGTTAAGCTTAAATCCTTTAATTGTTTTTTCGGAAATATTTCTTACTGTTACAATAACACTCGAACCGCCGTCATAACTCTGGGTATAGCTTGTCTCATAACCGATCGGGCAGTGAATGGAATCCTGCCACATTGCTGCGGTGTTTTTTGATTTTGCGAGCAGCCAGTCGCCGTATATGTATCCGTAAGGATAAGGCTTCATTTCCTCAATTGCTTCGCTCATTACAGCTATAGCCTGCCTGTAATTCTTTTCATTAATCAGGTTATTTGAAGCATTATCCGCATTTATGAAAATAATTTCCTCTTTGGTTGCATACCAGCCGTTTTCTGAATAATACCAGTATTCATAGCCGTTAATGTATGTTTCTCTTCCGTCAAGGGCATACATTTTTACAGGGTCTGAAAGCAGACGCCAGCCTACATTTTCAAACGCCTTTACCTCTACTATTTTTACCTCGGTTTCCCTGCCGTCGTAAGAATACATTGTAACGTAGGCAATGCTTTTATCTTTATACCAGAGACCTGTGCTTAAATAGTTTTCAAGCTCGTAGTCGGCAACGATTTTCGTTTCACCGTCGGGAGCATAAATCATTCCGCCGTAAAAATATTTTATGCCGTTACTCTTTGCATATTCCTCGGCAAATCCGCCCGGACGGATATAAATTGCCATATTGGGACAGTTTTCAAAGCACTTACCGTTTACACTTTTTATTGTTTCGGGGAAATATACCTCTTTAAGCATCGGGCAGCTTCCGATTGAATTTTCATTAATACTTACAACCGTATCGCCTGTTTCTATGCTTGTAAGTGATTTCATTCCATAAAAAGTGTAGGGTCCAATTGAGGTTACACCGTTTTTGATTATAACCTTTGTTATTGTGTCGCTGTAGCTCTGCCAGGGTCTGTCCATTGATGTAATATCATAACCCCAGATGTCGCCCCTGCCGCCGATAACAAGCGTTGTACCGTCAACTTTCCAGGTTACCTCAAGGTTAACAGTTCCGTAAGGAACTTCGGCTTTTGCCGTAAATCCCAAAGACAGTGTTAAAATCAACACAAACAATAAAGCAAGAACTTTTTTCTTCATAACATTTTCTCCTAATGTTTATACTTCAAGTATTATCGGAAGAATCATCGGACTTCTCTTTGTCTCGCTGAAAAGGTACTGATTAAGATTATTCTTAACCGCAGTTTTGATTGAGTTCCAGTCGCTGGCTTTTTTGTGGCTTGCAATATCAATTGCCTCTCTTGCGCGAAGCTTGATATTATCCATAAGCTGTTCAGATTCTCTTACATAGACAAACCCTCTTGAAACCACATCGGGACCTGCAACAATTTCTTTTGTTTTTGAGGAAATTCCCACAACGATTATTATAAGTCCGTCCTCCGACAGATGCTTTCTGTCTCTTATTACAATATTTCCAACATCACCTACACCCGAGCCGTCAACAAAAATTCTGCCCGACTGAACGCTTGATGTGATTTTTGCTTCTTTTCGGTCAAGCTCAATGGTCTGACCTATTTTCATTATAAACGTATTTTCTTCTTTCATTCCCATTTTGCGGGCAAGACCTGCATGCTGCATAAGATGTCTGTATTCACCGTGAACGGGAATAAAGAATTTTGGCTTGGCAACAGAAAGCATTAACTTTAATTCTTCCTGACAGGCATGTCCCGAAACGTGAACATCAGCCAATGCCTTATAAATAACATCTGCGCCTTTTTTACAAAGCTCATCAATTACCTTTGCAACCAGCTTTTCGTTTCCCGGAATCGGGCTTGCGGAAATAATTACAAGGTCACCTTTGGTTATTTCAACAGTTTTGTGGTCCGCAGACGCCATTCTTGAAAGAGCCGCCATTGGCTCACCCTGGCTTCCTGTTGTTATTATGCAAAGCTGATGGGGCTTATAATTCTTAATATCCGCAAGGTCGATAATTGTTCCCCTGGGACATTTCAAATAGCCAAGTTCTTTTGCGGCAACAACGATGTTTTCCATACTTCTGCCCGAAACCGCAACTTTTCTTTTATGCTTAACAGCAGAATTTACAATCTGCTGAACTCTGTCTATGTTTGATGCAAAGGTTGCAACAATTATTCTGCTTTTGCAGTTTGAAAAATAGCTTTCAATCGTATCTCCTACTTTTCTTTCTGACATTGAATAACCGGGTCTTTCGACATTCGTACTGTCTGACATAAGCGCAAGAATACCTTTTTTGCCAAGCTCCCCTATTCTTGCAAGGTCAAGCATTTCTCCGCTGATGGGAGTTGTGTCTATTTTAAAGTCACCTGTGTGAAGTACTACGCCAACCGGTGTGTGAAGTGCAATGGCAACAGCATCTGCAATACTGTGGTTTGTTCTTATAAACTCAACCGCAATTGAACCCAGCTTTACTTTCTGACCTGCTTTTACAACGTTAAGCTTCGCCTGCTGGTCAAGTCTGTGTTCCTTAAGCTTGTTTTTTACAAGTCCAAGGGTAAGCTTGGTACCATAAATCGGAACATTAATATCTTTTAAAAGATAAGGGATTGAGCCGATATGGTCCTCATGCCCGTGAGTAAGCACAAGTCCTTTGATTTTTTCCCTGTTTTTGTAAAGATAAGTCATATCGGGAATTACAAGGTCTATTCCAAACATTCCCTCATCGGGAAATGCAACACCGCAGTCGAGAATAATAATTTCGTCCTGATATTCGAAAACGGTCATATTTTTACCGATTTCTTCAAGACCTCCCAAAGGAATAATTTTAAGTTTTGATTTTTTTGTCACAATTAGCCTCTCTTTCTTTTGAACACAAAAAGAAGCCAAGCACCTCAAAAAAGCACAGTGCTCCCTCCGTTTTGTGCATATAGCTCCGCAGCGAAAGCCGGAACTGACTTTTAAAGTCCTCCCGTAACATTCCGGTTTGCCTATTGCGGATTTTTTAACCGAACCGTAAATTTATTATAATTATATCATAATTTTATCCAACTTGCAACCATATTATGCTAAATACAAAGAAAAGGAGGTGTAAATTTATTTACACCTCCTTTTTTAATTTTTAACAAATTAAAACTTTTAAGTTGTAATGACGGAAAATCATAAAAGTCTACCCCGAAAATGTGAGCAATGCGAACATAGTTGCCGAAGGCGGCTTTTTTATTATTCGATAGTCTGATTATTTTCAGGTTGAGTAACTTCAGGCACACCGGTAACAGGTGGAGTCTGAGGCTGAACCTCCGGCGTGGGTTCAGGCTGTTGTTCGGGTTGAGGCTCAATTGCAGGTTCGCCGCTTGGATTTTCTTCAGTCGGCTGTTCGTTTTCGTTAACTCCGGGATTTTCCGCCTCAACAGGCTCTTCTGTTTCGCTATCTCCCGAATTTCTCTTTATAATCTTCTCCAGAGGAGTGTAGTAGCTTGTCGGCATTTTTTCCGACTTTACAAGCTGTCCGTTTACGTAAACATTTCTTGTGGTTGTAACGGTGTAGCCGTCGTTACCCGTCTGTGTTACCTTTTCAACGCCAACTTCAAGAGTCGGGTCTTCTTCATAGGTAACAGGTCTGGGTCTCTGGGAAATTATATTATTATATATTTCAACCTTAAAATTTTCATCCTTTGTGCCAAGGATTTCAACTCTGCATATACCTCCCGAAACTGAAGCGGTCAGCTTTACGGGTCTTGAGCTTGTGTTTCTGAACTTAAAGTCAATAAAGCCCATCGCAACAGTTGCATCCTGTCCTTTCGGAGTGTATGCAACAGGAAAAGAATGGTTCTTTCTTTCAACAATTCCCATATTTGCATAAAGTGCCGCATTGTATATTGTAGATGAAACCTGACAGATACCCCCTGCAAGGCCGTCAACGACTCTGCCGTTTTCAAAGATTTTGGCATTTCTGTAGCCTGCTGCAACAGTTCTTTCGCCTACAACGCCGTTGTAAGAGAATACTGCCCCCGGTTCAAGCACGGTACCATTTACTTTTTTCGCGGCAAGAAGCATATTATATGTTCTGTCAACCTCGCCCGGATTGTAATTTGTAGAATATGATGCAAGAACATCTTTAAACATTTTTCCCGTTAAGTCTGCATCAAGAACCTCGGGCATTGTAACGGTAAGAACAATTTCCGTCTGTTCGCCCTCGTTTAAAGCACCAAGGATTTTTTTCGCTTCCGATTTATCAAAGGAATATCCTACAACGTGAGGAACAAGCTTTCCGCCCTCTTTGTCATAATATGCATCCTTCGGATCTCTGCACACCTTTTCATAAAGTGCATCAACGTCAACGCCCTCATATTCCTTGTATGTACTTACAGCTTCAACCTTTACATTCTGATTAAGTGAAAGACTTTTTATTATTTCATCAAGTTTTTCGGTTTTAATTACATCGCCTGAACGTCCAGCAGTTACAACAAGCTTATCTTCCGCAATTTTGTACTGTTCTTTTACGTACGTTTTACCGGTGTCCGCAAAAGCTTCGTCAATTTTCTGCTGAAGAATATTTTCGTTTATTACAAGACTTAAGGGAACAACCTTTTTAAAGGAAAATATTTTTGAAAAAGCTCTTTTTACTATATTTCCGCGACCAACAAGATAAGCATTCTGCGCTGTTGCATCAAAATCTGTCTGTCCGAAATCGGAAAAGTTTAACTCTGCACTGTTTTCACCGCAGGTTATTTCGAGTTCCGGATTTGCTTCCATATATTCCTTTGTGATTATTTCAACTGCTTCCTCCCGGGTTTTACCGCCAAGTTCAGCATCAAGGACATAAACGTTCTTTGAAATAAGTCCGTCATCGCTGCTTCCCAGCGCAACTATTGCTATTCCAAGTATCAAAACTACTGCAGCCGCAATTACCGGTATTAAAACTTTTTTATTTTTCATGGTTTACCCTTTCCTAGAAACCTAATTCTTCATTGATTAAAAACACTTTGATTCTGTCATTTCTCTGTCTTCCCATTAAAACGTAGTCAGCGCAGATTCTCTGAGGTGACCCGCAACCGTATCCCATTTCCTTACCTTGTGCGATACAATGTCCCTCTTTATTGCAATAAGTATCGCAGGAAAGTCTTTTTGTGTTTTGGGGTGCGGCAATATTTCTTACCCGTTCTTTTGCCTCATCAAGATTTTTTACGATTTTATTTACTCCCGCAACAACAAATACTTCTTTCGGCCCGAAAATCATTGCTGCAACTCTGTTTCCGTTGCCGTCCACGTTAAATAAATATCCGTCTTCGGTTATTGCGTTGGTACTTGTGATATAATAATCAGCATAAAAGGATTTTCTGAAAACTTCTTCAACCTCATCACGGCTTAAGTCCTGCTCAAAACGGTCATACAGTCCGTAGCCGTTTTCTTTGAGATAAGAGTAAATTCCTGTCTGCGAAACAGTTGCCGAGCCGCCAAAGGCAGTTTTCTTATCCTTTGAAATCATTTGTGTTATTTTTAAAAGTGCATCCCTTGAATTTTCAAAATAATATGTCTTGATATTATTGTTTTCAAGTGATTTTATCGTTTGTTCAATTTGTTTATTCATATACACCACTCCAATTAAAAATTTTATCACCGCAGGCAACTGTTGTCAACACAAAAAATGTTTACAACCGCATATTTTTCTGCTATAATTAAAAAAAATTGTCTTTTATTTACGGAGGACTTGAAAAGTGCGAAAAAAAAGGACCGGAAGAAAAACTGTTAACAAAAATACCTACTTTAAAAATCTGCTGAAATATCTTGTTATTTTCGGCATTATCGGCATTGTTGTTTTAGGCGGTATTGTATATTTTGCCGCAACAGTTGACAATGAGAAAAACTACAGTGCACTTAGCCTTAATCTTTCAAGTATTGTTTACTATCAGGATGAGGACGGCACATTTAAGGAATTTGAACAGATTGTGGGAGAGCAAAACCGAGTCTGGGCAGACATTGAAGAAATGCCCGAATATCTTCCTGCCGCTTTCGTTGCAATTGAAGATGAAAGATTTTATTCTCACGGTGGCGTTGACCTTCCGCGTACAATAAAAGCAACCCTGAACTACGTTTTCAAAAAAGACTCTTCCTATGGCGGAAGTACTATAAATCAGCAGCTTATTAAAAATATAACCGGAGATGCAAAGCGTACTCCCGGAAGAAAAATTATTGAAATATGCAGAGCGATAGACCTGGACAGAAAGCTTGAAAAGGATGAAATTTTAGAGCTTTATGCAAACACGGTTTATTTCAGTCAGGGTTGTTACGGTGTTCAGACAGCCAGCAACAAATATTTCGGCAAGGACGTTTCAGAGCTTACTCTTGCGGAAGCCGCATCGATTGCAGGCATTACCCAGGCACCGACAACCTATGACCCGATTTTAAACCCTGAAAACAACAAGGCAAAGCAGGAACTTGTTTTAAGCAAAATGCTTGAGCTTGGATATATTGACGAAGAAACACACGAACAGGCAGTTAACGAAAAGCTTAACATTCAGAACAACGATCTGAGTAACATTTCATCGGAGTCCTATTTTACCGATCAGGTAATAAATGACCTTGTTCCCATACTTCAGGAAAAGCTTTCGGTCAGCGAAGCAATTGCCTTAAAAATGATATACGGCGGCGGTCTTAAAATCCATTCAACAGTAAACCCCACAGTTCAGAAATCGATTGACAAGGTTTACAAAAATCCGTCGGAATATATTTCCTACAACTCTACTAACCCGATTCAATCGGCTATTGTGGTTATTGACCCGTACACCGGCGGAGTTGCAGGTATGAGCGGCGGTCTCGGACCTAAAGGAAAACGTGTTTTAAACAGAGCGTCACAGTCTTTCAGACAACCGGGAAGCTCCATTAAACCTCTTGCGGTTTATGCCCCCGGATTTAACGAGAAAATTTTCTCCCCTGCAACAATGTATCTTGACCAGCCTATAACGGTTAAAAACGGCGACGGTACAGACCACACCTTCAAAAACTACTATGAAGGCTACAAGGGACCGGTTACTGTAAGATACGCAGTTCAGCAGTCTATAAATACAGTTGCGGTTGACTGTCTGCAGGACCTTACGGTTGAAAAATCCTTTGACTATATGAAAAACAAATTCAAGTTTTCATCTCTTGTAACAGCTGACAAAGGGCTTTCACCTCTGGCTCTCGGCGGTCTTACAAAGGGCGTTTCCGTTCTTGAAATGACTGCCGCATACAGCTCATTTACAAACAACGGGGTTTACACCACTCCTCATACAATTCTTAAAGTGCTTGACAGTGACGATAACGTTATTTTTGAATATGTTCCCGAAACCTCAAGGGCAATTTCAAAAGAAGCAGCAGCAACAACAATTGATGTTTTAAAGAGCGTTGTAACCGGCGGAACCGGCACTGCTGCCGCACTCCCCAACGGAATTCCGTCAGGCGGTAAAACAGGTACTACAGACGATGACAACGACAGATGGTTTATGCACGTATCACCTTATTACACCACGGGCGTGTGGGTTGGCTATGATAACCCGAAAACCATTTCCGGCTACTGGCAGAACCCTGCAATAACCCTCTTCAATGCATCAATGAAACCGGTATACAGCGGTCTTTCATACAAAAACTTTAATCTTGGAAGCACAATGGCAGAAATTTACAGCAACATTACCGCTGAAGAAAAAATTACCGTTTGCCAGGAATCAGGACTTCTGGCAACGAGCGGATGTATAAGCGTTACAAGCATCAGCGTAGATGACAAAAACACCATCACAGAATATTGTCCCATTCACGAAGGTCAGTCTTTTGACCCGCCAAGCGATGAAAACCCTGATTATAACCGGGGCGGTGACACAGACGAACAGACAGGTGCAGGCGGTTCAGTCGTAGAAGAAACACCTCCCGAAAATTCAGGTGCCCAGGGCGGAGAAGTGTTTTAATTAATGAACAATGATTAGTGAATAATCAATAATCATAACTACCGGCTAAGCCGGTGGTTTTCGTTATACAATCAAAAAAGAAACTCACACCGATGGTATGAGTTTCTTTTAATTATTAAACGTAATTGGTGATAAAATCCCTTTCGGACAAGGCGCAACGAAGCAGACAGTGCTATGGCACGGCAATGAGTTGCAACGCAGTATGAAAGAAATTTTATCCCAATTTGGGCATATTCCAGTTGTATTTGGCAGCCAATACCCTTATTATTAATACCACTACAGCAGATACTGAAAAACCTATAATATCCCCTATTCCGTTCATATACATAATATAATAAATTATACTTCCCGTAAGGGAGGCTATGAGATAAATGTTTTTTCTGAAAATTCTTGGTATTTTACCTGCGAAAATGTCGCTCAGCATTCCGCCACCGCAACCTGTAAGCGTTCCTACGAATATGCACAAAAAGGCATTTTCAAGGTATCCCTGCATACACGCTGTACTTACACCGATTGCCGAAAATATACCAAGTCCTACTGCATCTGTTACATTTACCACATTCTGATAAACGGGGTTTTTCTCGTCAAACTTATCCCCTGCAAACCAGAGTATAACTATTACTATTATTGATGTAATTGTTGCAGTTAAAACGTATGTGGGGTCAATGAACATTAAAGGCGGATTAATGCCGAGTATCAGGTCTCTCATAAGTCCACCGCCCACCGATGTAACACATCCCAAAAACAGGCATCCGAACACGTCGAAATTTTTTCTTGCCGCAAGCATTACGCCCGAGATGGCAAATGCCATTATTCCAAGCTGTTCCGCAACAAAAAGTATTATTTCAATTATACTCATTTAATTAAACCTCAAATGTTGTTCTGTCCTTTGAAATTTCAACAGGGCAGTTCATATTCTCTTTTACATATTTTTCACACTCTTCAAAGTTTTCGAGAATCTGTCTGCCGTGATGAACAAACACGCATTTTTTAACGTTTTTGCTGTTTACATAATCGCATACATCGGCAATTTTGTGATGACCTGTTTCAACCAAAAGAAGGTCTGCACCTTTTTCAAGAAGCTCATCAAGGTCGTACATATCCCTTACGTCACCTGAGAAAACTATTCTTTTTTCCTTGGTTTCTATTACGTAAGAGTAAGACTTCCAGCCGTCACCCTCTTCGCTCTGCACGTGGTGGTTGTGATATGCATAAATTTTTGCATCATCATCTTCAAAAACAAGACCGTCTTTAACCTCTTTTACGTCAACGGGAGAAGCTCCTCTGTACGGAATACCGAGATAAGACATAAGCTTAACGAACTGCTCGCCGATACTCATCTGAGGCATAAAGAGTCTTATTACGCCGTCAACCATTTTAATACCGTATCTGAATTCTCTTTTTGAAATTGAATGAAGAAGACTTAAAAGTCCGCCGTTGTGGTCAATATGCTGATGTGAAAGAAAAATCCCCTTTATTTTTTCAAATTCCAAATCCATCATATTCGCTGACCATACACAGTCTTCACCTGCATCGAACCAGTAATAACTGTCATTTTCCTTTATTGCCAGTGCAGTGTGGTGGAAATCTTTAACCGCTTCCGTTCCCGAACATGCACCGAAAACCATTACTTTTGCCATTTAAAATCACCTCGCAGATATTCTACAACATTATAAACTTAATGTCAATTAAAGCTGCATAAAAAAGTGTTTTATTAAACACTTCAACTCCCCTGCCCCTCATTCCTGATGTATAGAGGTACACTTTTATGAAACAAGCTGAATTTCTCGCACAGCGAGCAATTCCCTATGTTGTCATAACCACCCGTAAAACGGGTGGCATGCACTAAGCCTATAAGGCTATTTTGT
>CAZMHL010000051.1:0-11779 GCA_964566065.1 uncultured Eubacteriales bacterium | reverse complement strand
TCTACTCCCTCTCTCGGTTTTGCAGATGCGGTAGCTGCAGCGTGTACAACTGTATCACCGAATCTTACAAGGCAGGCACCATTGGCAAGCTGTGCCATTTTACCTGTTTCAATAACGAGCGGTCTGCCCGACAATGTTGTTTCAAATACTTTAAACATTTTATTTTCCTCCTTAAAATGTACATTGTCCCTGCAGCACTTTAAATAGAAAATCTCTGTCTTCAAGATACTCAAAAACACAGATTTTTCATTTAAAACACCGCAGAAAACTTAAAATTAATAAAAAGAGGGTAATGGAAAAAAGATTTTCTTCCACGCCCCTCCGATTATCACAATTACTTTCTCAAACCAAGTTTTGCAATGATAGCTCTGTATCTTTCAATATCCTTTTTCTGCAAGTATGTCAAAAGACCTCTTCTTTTACCAACCATCATGAGCAAGCCTCTTCTTGAATGGAAGTCCTTTTTGTTCTTTTTAAGATGTTCGTTAAGATTGTTGATTCTGTTTGTAAGAATAGCAATCTGAACTTCCGGTGAACCTGTGTCTGTGTCGTGTACTCTGTTGTCGGCAATAATGCCCTGTTTTAATTCTTTATCCATTTTTCTATACCTCCGTATAATATAAAATCGCCGCTTAACAACGGATGGGTCGGATACTCCGCATCCCGTAGCAAAGGGTTATTGCATAAAGCAACAACTTATATTAACACACATTTTTGAATTTGTAAATAGTTTTTAATCAATTTTTCCTGAATTTTTGATTTTTTCAAGCATTTCCTTTGTAAATACTACAGTTTCATCGGGTGACAGTTCTTTTTCAGGAACCGGTTCCGAAAGGTCTCTTGTTACAGAATCCTCTTCTGCCTCTTTGGTTTCGGGTTCTTCTATTTCAGGTTCTTCTTCAGATTTCTGCTCTGTTTCTTCGTATTCTTCCTCTGTAAAGCTGTCATAAAGCTTTGCAACAGTCACAACAAAATAAGGAAGTACCCGGAAAAGTGCAATTCCAAAAGTTACAATGCAAAGCAAAAACCATCCCAAAAATGAAAGTGTCAAAGCAAGAAGCTTCACACTGCCGCTTTTTATGTATCTGCCCGTTAAGTTAAGAAAGCTTCTAAAATCAAGGTCGGTGTTGTCTGCAATTACGCACGCACCGAAAATTGCAAAAATGTACGAAAGTACATAAATAACCCATTTTAAGGCAGAAAGCATTGTCACAACCGCAGAATCGGAAAACTCCAGTCTTAACAAAAAATTCACCGCATAACCCGCTGCAAAAATTGTGAATGCAAAGTAGACAAGAGTCATATATGAGCGGTCAAAAGGAGAAAAAATTTTTGAAAGCTTCTTCTTTTCACCTCTGGAAAGTACCAGAAAATATTTTATTACTACCGCAAAAAAAGGATAGCCGAGAAACACATAGACACAAGTAGTTACAATATCGTACGCCTCTGCCTTAAGTGAAAAATATGAAACAGCATAATTTACGAGATAAATCAACGCCATGCAGAATATAAGAAAAACTGCACTTGCAAATCTTTTTCCGGAAAGCGATTCTCGGGCTTCAAGCTTAAGTTCACCTGTAGTTTTTGTCATTTAAAAACACCTCCCGACAATTATAATAAAAATCGGGATTAAAGTCAAATCAGTTTTAAAACCACAGCAAAAAGCGTACCGGCAACAAGCACCACCGCCGCAAGCTTTAGCCTGAGCGCTGTTTTTTTTCTTATACATCCGTTTACTATTTTATTCGCCGTGTTCAATGCTCTGTCACCGTATTCATCCTTGTTTGTTTCAAGCATAAATTCACTCCTTTCTGCCAAAAATATTATTTACATATATTACCTCATTTATACGAATTTTATTGACTTTAAACCAAATGTGGAATATTATATATATAGACAATTGAAAGGAGAAGTTTCCATGATAGATGCACGAATTGAATTTGAAAAATGGATTTCTTCCGAAATGCTTGACAAAGCTTCCAAAGAAGAGCTTGACCGCATTTCATCAGATGAAAACGAAATCAACGAACGTTTTTACAAAAATCTTGAATTCGGAACCGCAGGACTCCGCGGAGTTATCGGCTGCGGAACCAACAGAATGAACATATATACCGTAAGGAAAGCTACCCAGGGACTGGCAGAATACATTAAAACTCTTGGTGAAACTGCCAAAAAAAGAGGTGTGGTTATTGCCTACGACTCAAGACTTTACTCTGATCTTTTTGCCAAAGAAGCAGCACTTGTTCTTTGCGCCAACGGAATAAAGGCTTATCTTTTTGATGAGCTCAAACCGGTACCTATGCTTTCCTTTGCAGTAAGACACTTGAACTGTGCAATGGGCATTATGATTACCGCAAGCCACAACCCTGCCAAATATAACGGCTACAAGGTTTACGGCGAAGACGGTGCTCAGATTGCTCCCGACGTTGCAGAAAAAATTCTCACACACATTGATTCCCTTGACATATTCAAGGATATTAAAACAACCGACGAGGTTGAGAGTGTAACATCGGGACTTCTTGAAATGGCGGGAAGCAAGGTTGAAAAAATCTACCTTGAAAACGTTCTTGCTCAGAGCATAAACAAGGATTTGCTTGACAAAACAGATATAAAAATTGTTTACACTCCTTTCCACGGAACAGGAAATATCCCCGTAAGAAAAATTCTTAAGCTGCGCGGTCTTGACAATATTTATGTTGTTGCGGAGCAGGAAAAACCCGACCCTGCATTTTCAACCGTTACATCGCCTAACCCCGAAAACCCCGAAGGATTTTTCTATGCGGTAAACCTGGCAAACTCGGTAGGCTCGGACATTATCATAGGCACCGATCCCGACTGCGACAGAGTAGGAGTTATGGCTAAAGCGCCAAACGGCAAATTTGTTCCGCTTACGGGAAATCAGATGGGTGCACTTTTAACCCACTATATAATTACCGAAAGAATTAAAAACGACACTCTTCCCAAAGACCCGATCGCTGTTAAAACAATTGTTTCAACAGAGCTTGCACAGAAAATCTGCGACAAGTTCGGCGTTGAAATGAAAAATACTCTTACCGGTTTTAAATTTATCGGCGAGATAATCAAAGGTCTTGAAGAAAAAGGCGAAGACGAAAGATATATTTTCGGTTTTGAAGAAAGCTACGGTTGCCTTTGCGGAAGCTATGCAAGAGATAAAGACGGCGTTGTTGCAACAATGCTCATCTGCGAAATGGCGGCTTTCTACAAAGAGAAAAATATGACTCTTTACGATGCGGTTCAGGAACTTTACAAAGAATTCGGTTATTTCAGAGAGTCCCAGAAAGCACTTACTTTGGAGGGCATGTCAGGACTTGAAAAAATTAAAAATATGATGAGATTTATAAAAGAAAACCCCTTTACCGAAATGAACGGACAGAAGGTTGTTTGTGTTACCGACATTTCAAAGGGTGAAAAAACAAATCTTATTACAGAAAAAACAGAAAAAATTGCACTTCCGAAATCAGATGTTCTTATTTTTGAACTTGAGGATGAAACAAAATTTATTGTAAGACCCTCGGGAACAGAACCGAAAATCAAGTTCTACTTCTTTGTCTGCGGCAAGGATGCAGAAACTGCGGACGGTCTTATGAACAGTCTTTCGGGAGCAGTACTTGAACAGGTAGATAAATTAATGTAATTAAACCAAAACCCCTAAAAAGGGGTTTTGTGGTGTTTTTCAGGAGATGAATATGGTTACAAGTTTAAAATCAGGCGGATTAACCGGCGTTGACGGATATATTGTTGATGTTGAGGTTGACTTTATCAAAACATTACCGTCCTTTGAAATTGTAGGTCTTGCAGACACTGCAGTTAAAGAGAGCAAGGAACGTGTACGATCTGCGCTTAAAAACAACTACATAGAAATGCCTGCGGTAAAATTCACCGTAA
Organism: uncultured Eubacteriales bacterium; assembly: GCA_964566065.1. Classification (GTDB taxonomy): domain Bacteria; phylum Bacillota; class Clostridia; order RGIG6154; family RGIG6154; genus CAZMHL01. The sequence goes on along the minus strand of CAZMHL010000051.1, from coordinate 7,873 downwards.
ACCTTGCACCCGCCAGTTTAAAAAAGGAGGGCGTTATGTACGATTTGCCTATTGCTCTTGGTATTGCGGCAAGACTGGGCAAAATAAGCGACTCCGTTTTTTCGGACGCTATGTTTATTGGTGAGCTTTCCTTAAGCGGACAGATAAGAAAGGTGTCGGGTGTTCTGCCCTGCGTTTTGTGTGCAAAAGAAAAAGGTCTTAAGAAAGCCTTTGTTCCTTATGAAAATGCAACCGAAGCTTCTGTTGCAGAGGGAATTGAAATTTACCCCTGTCAGACACTTTCACAGGTTATTGAGCATTTTTCGGGTAAAAAGCCTATTGAACCGGTTAAATCCGACGTTAAGAAATATTTTGAAAACAAAGCAACCTATGACATTGATTTTTCAGAAGTAAAAGGTCAGCCTTTTGCAAAAAGAGCGCTGGAGATTGCGGCAGCGGGCGGACACAACTGCGTGATGATCGGAACTCCCGGTTCGGGAAAAACAATGCTTGCCAAAAGAATTCCAACCATTCTTCCCGACCTTACCTTTGACGAAGCAATAGAAACCACAAAAATCCACAGTATCTCGGGACTTCTGGACAAATCAAGCCCCATTATGACCAAAAGACCTTTCCGCAGTCCTCATCACACAGTTTCTGCGGCAGGACTTGCAGGCGGCGGGGCAATTCCAAGACCGGGAGAGGTTTCCCTTGCTCACAACGGAGTTTTGTTCCTTGACGAATTCCCCGAATTCAGAAAGGATGCCATTGAAATATTAAGACAGCCTATTGAAGACAGAAAAATAACCGTTTCACGAGTAAACTCTACGGTTACCTATCCTTCTTCCTTTATGCTTATTGCCGCAATGAACCCCTGCAAATGCGGATACCACGGCGACCCGACCCACGAATGTACCTGCACACAGTCGCAGATACACAGCTATATGTCAAAAATAAGCGGACCCGTTATGGACAGAATAGACATTCACATTCAGGTGAACCCCGTAAAATACGAGGACCTTGAAAATAAAATTCCCGCCGAAAGCTCGGACAAAATAAAGACACGCGTAAACAAAGCAAGGCAAATTCAGCTTAAACGCTTTGAAAAAGAGGGTATCTACTGTAATGCCCAGATGAACACTGCTTTAATTAAAAAATACTGTATTTTAGGCGAGGCTGAAAATCAGATTTTAAAAACTGCTTTTGACCGTCTTGGTCTTTCCGCAAGAGCCTATGACAAGATTTTAAAACTTGCAAGAACAATTGCCGACCTTGAGGGTTCAGAAGGCATTAAATCAATACATTTAAGAGAAGCGATTATGCTCCGCAGCCTTGACAAAAGCCAAAAATACATATAAATTTGATTTTTAGAAAAAATTTATGTATAATACCATTAAGACGAAACATTAAGAATGGAGAGTTTTTATGTCAAATTCTACAGTTATTATCCTCGCAGCAGGCGAAGGAAAAAGAATGAAAACAAAAACTGCAAAGGTTTTGAATAAAGTTTGCTTCAAGCCTATGATTGATTATGTTGTAAAAGCAGCAGAAGAAATTTCAACCGAAAAACCGGTTGTTGTTATTGGTCATAAAGCTGAAGAAATAAAAGAACATCTGGGTGACCGCGTAAACTACGCCCTCCAGAGTGAACAGATGGGCACAGGTCACGCGGTTACAACGGCAATGGATTTTATTGAAAATTCCGAAGGTGACACAGTTGTTGTTTTAAACGGCGATATGCCTCAGATTACAGGTGACACCTTAAGGCAGGTTGTAGCTCACCACGAAACCGAAGGTTTTGGGGTTACGGTTGTGGGTGCTTTCTTTGACGACCCTACAGGCTACGGCAGACTTGTTACAGAAAGCGGCAGACTTCTTAAAATTGTTGAACACAAGGACTGCAACGAAAATGAGCTTGAAATCAAAGAAGTTAATGCAGGAATTTACCTTTTTAACAAAAAAGAACTTATTTCAGCACTTCCAAAGCTTAAGAATAATAATTCCCAGAACGAATATTATTTAACAGATGCCATTGAAATTATAGGCAATGCGGGTGCATTTATTGTTGAAGATAAAAACGAGGTTGCAGGTTGCAACACAAAGGTTGAACTTGCAGAGGCTGACAGAAATATGCGCCTTAAAATAAACAAAAGACTTCTGGAAAAGGGTGCAGTTATAATAAATCCCGAATGTACTTACATTGAGGACAGCGTTGAAATCGGGCTTGACAGCGTTATTTATCCAAACTGCATTATAAAAGGAAAAACAGTTATTGGTGAAGACTGTGAAGTTTCAGAGGGAAGTCACATTGAAGACTCAATTATTTGTGACGGTGTTTCAGTTAAAACATCAACACTTCTTGAGTGTGAAATAGGAAAAGGCACAACCGTTGGTCCTTATGCTTATATAAGACCCCGGACCAAGGTTGGCGAAAGATGCCGTATCGGTGACTTTGTTGAACTTAAAAAATCAGTTATCGGCAATGGCACAAAGGTTTCTCACCTTACCTATCTCGGCGATGCAATTGTCGGTGAAAGAGTAAACTTTGGTTGCGGAACCGTTGCAGTTAACTACGACGGCGTAAACAAATTCCAGACAAAAATCGGCAACGACGCCTTTATCGGCTGTAATGCAAATCTTGTTGCTCCTGTTACAATCGGCGACAACAGCTTTATTGCCGCAGGCTCTACCATAACAGACGAAGTTCCCGACGATGCTTTTGCGATTGCACGTCAGAGACAGACAACCAAGCTTGAATGGAAAAAACCAAAAGACAGAAAGTAAAATAAAACGGAGGTCTTGGTTATGAAAATCGTTCTTACAGGCGGAGGAACATCCGGGCATGTTACTCCAAACATTGCACTTATTGATGTTCTTAAAGAGCATTTTGAAGAAATTTATTATATCGGCACCGAAAAGGGTGTTGAAAAAAATCTTATTGAGGGTGAAGGAATTCCTTTCTTTGCCATTGAAGCAGGAAAATTAAGAAGATATATTGATATGGAAAACATTAAAGATATCAGCAAAATCTTCAAAGGTTATAAAAAATCGGTAAAAATACTTAAAAAGCTTAAACCCGATGTTGTTTTCAGCAAAGGCGGTTTTGTTTCCTGCCCTGTTGTATGGGCGGCACACAAGCTTAAAATTCCCGTTGTTCTCCACGAATCGGACATAACTCCGGGACTTGCAAACAAGCTTTCTCTCCCCTTTGCAACAAAAATCTGTTATGCTTTTCCCGAAACAGAAAAGCATCTTCCCGAAAACAAAAGGGTTTACACAGGTCTGCCCGTAAGAAAGAAAATTCTTGAGGGTGACCGTGAAAAGGGTCTTAAAATCTGCGGATTTGAAAATAACAAGCCTGCTCTTACCGTTATCGGCGGAAGCCTCGGCTCGGTGTTCCTTAACGACACTGTCCGTATGAATTTAGATGAGCTTTTAAAACATTTCAACATTTGCCATCTCTGCGGAAGAGGGCACATTGATCACTCACTTTTAAACGTCAACGGCTACTGCCAGTTTGAATATGTAAATCACGAGCTCTGCCACATTATGGCAGCAACGGATATGCTTGTTTCCCGTGCGGGAGCAACGGCTATTTTTGAGATTGTTGAGCTTAAAAAGCCTGCACTTCTGATTCCTCTTTCAAGAAGAGCTTCAAGAGGTGACCAGATTGACAATGCAAAATCCTTTGCAAAGCAGGGACTTGTTGAGTATATCGAAGAGGAAGACCTTAACCCCTCTGAATTCACACAAAAGGTTTTGTCTCTTTATATGAACAAAGAAAGTTATGTTAAAATACAAAGCGAAAAAACTTCAAAGGACAGCCGTGTTGCCGTGGTTGACGCAATTTTAGAGGCTGTGAAAGGTTGATTGAATGTACTTGATAGCAGGACTGGGTAACCCCGGTGACAAATATTTTGCCACAAGACACAATGTCGGGTTTTCAGCCATTGACTATATTTCACAAAAAAATAATATTCCCGTTACAAAAATCAAGCATAAGGCTCTTATCGGCGAGGGTATGATTGCCGGAGAAAAGGTTGTTCTTGCCAAGCCCCAGACCTTTATGAACTTAAGCGGTGAAAGTATTCGTGAAATAGCGTCATGGTACAAAATCGAAAATGAAAAAATAATAATAATTTATGATGATATTTCTCTTGACGTAGGAAAACTGCGTATAAGAGAAAAAGGCTCTGCAGGCGGACATAACGGAATTAAATCCATTATTTTAAACCTTAATTCCGACGTTTTCGGCAGAATGAAAATAGGCGTTGGCGGAAAACCCGAGGGCTACGACCTTGCCGACTATGTTCTGGGGAAAATCCCCAAAGAACAGCAGGAAACCGTTTTCTCCATTTTAGAAAGAGTAAACGACGCCGTTTACGAATATATTAAAAACGGAGCCGCACTTGCAATGAGCAGATATAATTGTTAGGTGATTTTATGCAGGGTTATATTGACATCTTAAAAGAACAAAAAGAGTTCACCGAGATTTTTGAATGTCTTAAAAACAACACATCTCCCGTAAGGGCTACATCTACAGCCGAATCGCAGAAAATGCATTTGGCGTTTTCTTTATGCTCTGAATTAAACAGACCTATGGTTTTTATTGCGGCAGACCCTCTTACCGCAAAATTTGCCTGTGAAGACTTAAAGTTCTTTGTTTCCGAAGAAAACATTCTTGAATACCCCGAAAGAGAGTTTCTGTTTTACGACATTGAAGCCCAAAGCAACGAAACTCTTAAAAAGCGCATAAACACTCTTTTCTCCCTTTGTTTTGAAAAAAAGCGTTTTTGCGTTGTTACTACAATCACCGCCCTTTGTCAGAAAATTGTATCCAAAGATGCATTTATTTCATACACACTTGACATTAAAACAGGTGACGTTTACGACATTCACAGCATTGCGGAAAAGCTTGTAAAGCTGGGCTACCAAAGAGAAGTTCAGGTTGAAGGTGCAGGTCAGTTCTCCGTAAGAGGCGGAATTATTGATGTATTCCCCTTTGAACAGGGAAACGCTGCAAGAATTGAGTTTTTTGATGATGAGGTTGACTCCATAAGACTTTTTGACGTGTCAACGCAGTTAAGCATTGAAAAGACCGGCAGAGTGTGCATAACTCCTGCTGGTGAGGATTTTTCTCAAAGAGAGTTCACTCTTTGTGACTACCTTAAAGATGCGGTTTATTTTCTTGATGAACCTCATCAGTGTATTCAGGCTTACGACAATTATAAAGACGATTTGACAGAGCAGATTAAATCCGCTCTTGAAAAGGATTACAAGCTTTCAAAAAAAGCTAAAAATACTGATTATTACATTGAAGAATATTCAAAGATTATTGATAATATATCAAAAACCGGAACAGTGGGGCTTTCGAACCTTACAATGAGCTCCAGGGGGCTTGCTCCAAAATCAATTGTTTCGATGCAGACAAAGTCCATGCCGGTTTACAGTGGTAATTTTGACCTTTTATGCGACGATTTGCTCTTTTATCTTATTAAAGACTACAGAATTATTCTCCCCTGCGGAAGCATTACAAGAGCAAAGCAGATAAAAGAGGAGCTTGAAAACAGAAATGTTGTTTGCGAGATTTGCGAAAGCCTTGATACTCTCCCCAAAAGAGGAAAGGTTACGCTTGTTAACGGAAACATTAAGCACGGCTTTGAGTATCCCCACACAAAGACCGCTCTTGTTTCTGACAAAGAACTTGCATCTGAAGCTCCGCAGAAAACAAGAAAACCAATACGCTCCAAAGGAAACATAAGAAGCATTTCCGACATTAACGAGGGAGATTTCATTGTTCACCAGATTCACGGAATTGGCGTTTACAAGGGTATTCATCAACTTGAGCTTGACGGGGTTATTAAAGATTATCTTAAAATCAAATACAAGGGCAGTGACATTTTATACGTCCCTGTAAATCAGCTTAACCTTATAAGCAAATACATCGGCGGCGAAGGAAATGTTAAAGTAAACAAGCTTGGCGGAAACGAATGGAATTTAACAAAAAGCAAGGTAAGAAAATCTTTGGAAGTTCTTGCAAAAGAGCTTGTTGAGCTTTATGCCAAACGTCAGGCATCAAAGGGGTATGCTTTTTCGGTTGACGGTGAATTTCAGGACGATTTTGAAAACACATTTATATATCAGGAAACAGAAGACCAGTTAAAAGCAATTAAAGATGTCAAAAAAGATATGGAATCCGAAAGACCTATGGACAGACTTATCTGCGGTGACGTTGGCTACGGAAAAACCGAGGTTGCAATACGTGCAGCATTTAAAGCGGTTTCCGACTCAAAGCAGGTGGCATATCTTGTTCCCACCACCCTCCTTGCCCAACAGCACTACGACAATTTTGTACGCCGTATGAAAGGTTTCCCCGTTCAGGTTGAGCTTTTGTCAAGATTTCGTAACAAAAAGCAACAGACGGAGTCCATAGAAAGGTTGAAAAAAGGCACGGCTGACATTGTTATCGGCACTCACCGAATAATTCAGGACGATGTTAATTTTAAAGATTTAGGACTTCTTATCATTGACGAAGAACAGCGTTTCGGTGTTAAGCACAAAGAAAAAATCAAGCAGTTAAAGCACAACATTGACGTTCTTACTTTATCTGCAACGCCAATCCCGAGAACTCTTAATATGGCAATGAGCGGACTTCGTGATATGAGTGTTTTAAGCGAACCGCCCGAAGACAGACATCCCGTACAGACTTACGTTACGGAGTTTAATCCCGAGGTTATTAAAACTGCCATTACAAGGGAAATTGCAAGAGGCGGTCAGGTTTATTATCTTCACAACTACACCGACTCTATTGAATCAACCGCCGCAAAGCTTAAAACTCTTGTTCCCGAAGCGAGAATTGCAGTGGCTCACGGAAAAATGACCGAGCTTCAGCTTGAAAACATAATGCTTGCGGTTCTTAACGGCGAATATGACATTTTAGTGTGCACAACAATTATTGAAACAGGGCTTGACATTCCCAATATGAACACCATAATTGTTGAAAATGCGGATAAATTCGGTCTTTCACAGCTTTATCAGTTAAGAGGCAGAGTGGGACGTTCATCAAGACTTGCCTATGCTTATTTAACAGTAAGGCGTGACAAGGTTTTAGACAGAATTGCAGAAAAAAGACTTAAAGCAATAAAAGAATTTACCGAGTTCGGCTCGGGTATTAAAATCGCAATGCGCGACCTCGAAATACGAGGTGCGGGAAGTGTTCTCGGTACTCATCAGCACGGACATATGAATCAGGTGGGTTATGAGCTTTACTGCAAGCTTTTGTCCGAGGCGGTAAATCAGGTTAAAAACAACGAAGAGGTCAAAGAGGAAGCTCCTGTTACAATCGACCTTAACATAAGTGCTTTCATTCCTGAAAGCTACATTTCCGACAGCTTAACGAGAATTGACATTTACAAGGTTATTTCTTCAATCGAAAATGAAGAGGACGCCCTTTGTGTAACCGACGAGCTGGTTGACAGATTTTCCGACCCGCCGCAGAGTGTTATTAACCTTATTGACTCTGTAATTATAAGAAATCTTGCAAAAGAGCTTGCAATTTCGGACATTCAGCAAAAGGGCGAAACAGTTGTTTTAAAGCTTACGGAAAATTCACCTATGCAGAAGCTTGCAGACTTTGTAAGCAACAACAGAATTGAATTTTACTTTTCTGCGTCAAAAGACACAACCTGCATAATATATAAACCGAAAAATGTTCACCGGAAAGACATTGCAAAAAATTTAAAAGATATACTAAAAGAAATCAGGAAAACGGACAGATAAAGTTGTAATAGTTAAGAGTTAATAGAAATAGTGGAAAGGGATGTAAAAAAGTCCGGAACGCCAAAAGGTCGGAATAAGTATATATAAGGCTGTATAAAACTTATAGTATTTATAA
>CAZMHL010000050.1:0-11835 GCA_964566065.1 uncultured Eubacteriales bacterium | reverse complement strand
AGTATGACCGTGAAAAAGAAAATTGAGTATTATGTAAATAATCAGAAAACAGAAAAAGAAATAAATTATATCCCCGTCAGGTACATTATTGCAATTACACTGACTATTCTTGAAATTGTTGCAATTATAGGAATAGTGGCGGCACTTTGTTACTGTGTGCCTTTTTTCTATGTTGCGGCGATTATTACCCAGATTGCCTGCGTAATAAAAATTGTAGCCTCCGACGATAATCCCGATTACAAAATTCCCTGGCTTTTGTTTGTGCTTATACTTCCCGTTGCAGGGTTTATGCTTTACTTTCTGTTTTATTCAAGAAAGCTTAAAAGAAAATATGTAAAAAGACTTAAAGAAATCAAAGACAACAGCTATAAAAAGGACGACAGGCTTCTTTTTGAAGAGCTTAAAGTTGAAAATGCCGTTGCACATACTCAGGCGAAAATGCTTTGTAACATTGGAGAAACCCATCTTTTTACCGACACAAAGCAGACCTATTTTCCTATCGGCGAAGAAATGTACAGAAGTATGCTTGGAGATTTGAAAAAAGCAGAGAAATTTATATATCTTGAATACTTTATAATAGAAGAAGGAAAATTCTGGAACAGCGTACTTGATATTTTGAGGGAAAAAGCGGCTTTCGGCGTAGAGGTAAGACTTATTTATGATGATATCGGATGTATGAAAACTCTGCCCGGAGATTATGCCCGTACATTGAGAAAATCGGGAATAGAGGCAACACCTTTTTCAAGATTAAAAGGAAATGCGGACAGTGAATTCAACAACAGAAGTCACAGAAAAATTCTTGTAATAGACGGATATATAGGCTATACCGGCGGTATAAATATTGCTGATGAATATATAAACGAATTTGAAAAGTACGGACACTGGAAAGATACGGGAATAAGGCTTGAGGGAGAGGCTGTCTGGGAACTCACAAAGCTGTTCTGGGTGGATTTCGGCATTAACGTTAAAAAAGTAAATGAAATAAAGCATAATCAGTTTCCTCTTCACAACTGCGGAGGCGAAAAGGGATATATGGTTCCTTTCGGTGACGGACCGAGACCTATTTTTACCCGCAGGGTGGGAAAGAGCATAATACAGAATATGGTTAATTGTGCAACGGAGTATGTATATATGACAACACCCTATCTTATTATTGACAACGAGCTTTGTCAAAGCATAGAAAATGCGGCTCTTCGCGGGGTTGATGTAAGAATAATAGTTCCGCACATCCCTGATAAAAAGATAATATTCAGTATGACCAGAAGCTTTTATCCGAGACTTATGGAGGCAGGGGTTAAAATTTATGAATACAAGCCCGGGTTTATCCACGCCAAAAGCTATGTGGCGGATGATGAATATGCAATGATAGGAACAATAAATCTTGACTACAGAAGTCTTGTTCACCATTTTGAAAACGGCGTATGGATGTATAAATGCAAGGCGGCAGGCGATATTAAAAAAGACATAGACGAAACTCTTTCAAAATGCGTAAGAGTAACCAATGATATGATTAAAACAACTCTTTGGCAAAGGTTTATACGTTCTTTGATACGTATTTTCGCACCGTTGCTTTAAGTTGTAAAAAAAGAACCATGATATAACATCATAGTTCTTTTTTTACGGAAAGCTCAAGGTTTTGGGCGAAGATTTCTGCAATGCCGGCACAGGATTTGTTTGTGTACAAATATGAAGTGCGGTATATGCCCTCATTGATTTTAAGAAGCTTAACGGTGTCGTCAATCTGCTTTTGCCAGGAAACAGAGGGAAAGAAGGTTATGCCAAGTCCCATTTTAAGGTATCTGCAAATGTAATAAGGGTCACTGCTTTCAATTGCAGGATTTGGCAGGGTACCTACGCCCTCAAAAAGTCTGTCGGTGAAAATTCTCATTCTGCTTCCCTTTGACATCAGTATGAATTTATCGTTTTTGAGGCTTTTAAGCTTAACCGAGGTTTCTTTTGCAAGAGGATGGCTTTTGTGCACCGCAAGGGAAATCTCCTCGTTTATAAATTCCTTTCTGTTGAAATCGTCCGAGTCAATAAGCTTGTCGGAAATTACAATATCAAATTTTGAATGGTCGGCATCGCTTTCGTGGGAAATGGTAAAGGAAACATCGGGATAGTCGGATTTAAAATTCACCATAGCATCGGTAACCGAGCTTCTGTTGGTAAGCATTAAAAGTTTAATTTCTCCCGATTCGGGTCTGTTCATTAAATCAATTTTTGCTTTTTTAAATTCCTTTTCACAGTTTTCCACCGCGCGGAGAAGAATTTTGCCGTTTTCGTTGAGCTTTAATGAATTGGCGGTTCTGTCAAAAAGTGAAACCGAAAATTCTTTTTCAAGCTTTTTTATTGCGGCGGAAACGCTTGACGGGGGAACCATAAATTCTTTTGCGGTTTTTGAAATATTCTCGGTTTTTGCGGTACGCTGAAAATATTTAAGCTGTAAGATTTCCATAATAATTTCCATAGCCTTTCTGCCTACAAAATATTACGAAAATTATACGCATTATATCTGTAGGCAGACAAGGCGTATAATGGAAATTATGCACATCGCCGTTTCGTGTCGTTGGCACGAAAATTCGGCGGTGCAATAAAATCCGCCGGAGGCGTTAACGTGATTTTCACGTTAACACCTCTTTAGAAAATATTCTAACACAACATACAATATATTTCAATATATGCTTACCGTATTTTGGTATATTCTTTACAAAAGTGCCGAAAGTGATATAATTGTGTTGATGACAGGAGGAGTTAATAATGAAAATAATAAAAGATATACCTTATACAACTTTAAAGCATCCTTTGCAGGTGCTTGATATTCATCTGCCCGACCAAGGCAGCTTTCCCGTGTTTTTGTATTTTCACGGCGGCGGAATTGAAAAAGGCGACAAAACGGATGCCAGAATGTTTTGGGTTGATGACCTTGTTAAGAGGGGCGTTGCAGTAGTTTCTGCAAATTACAGAATGTATCCCGAAGCCCGTTATCCTGAATTTATAACGGATGCGGCAGCAGCCGTTGCCTGGACAATTTCAAATATGAAGGATTACGGTAATCCCACAGCCTTTTTTGTGGGAGGTTCTTCGGCGGGAGGGTATCTTTCCCAGATGCTTTGCTTTGACAAAAAATATCTTGCACCTTATAAAATCAATCCTGATGAAATGGCAGGTTTTATTCACAATGCAGGTCAGCCCACCGTTCACTTTAATGTTCTTCGGGAAAGAGGAATTGATGACAGACGAATAATAGTTGACGAAGCCGCACCTTTGTATCACATCTGTGGTGAAAGAGATTATGCGCCTATGCAGATTTTCTATTCCGAAAATGACATAGAAAACAGACCCGAGCAGACAAGACTTCTTGTTTCGACAATGAAGCATTTCGGTTGTGATATGGACAAGGTTGATGTAAGATATATGGAAGGCTACGGACATTGCAAATATTGCAAAGCAAACGATGAAAACGGTGACAATATTTTTGCAAAGGCAGTTTTTGAATTTATCAATAAGTACAAAGGAGAGAACTAATGAAAAAAGGAATTTTATATGCCCTTATAACGGCACTTATGTTTGTAACTCTTGAGCCTGTAAGCAAGCTTATTGCAAATGACATAAGCCCTTATGCAATGACTTTCTGGAGATTTTTAATAGGCTCAATAATGCTTCTGCCTCCTGCAATAATGAAGGTAAAAAAAGAAAATATAAAGATAACACTTAAAGATGTGGGACTTATGGCACTTTTAGGCGTGCTGGTTATCTGCATAAGTATGGTTTCTCTGCAGGTTGCGGTAAAGCAGGCAGATGCGCCGTCACTTATTGCAATAATTTTTTCTGCAAACTCTGTGTTTACAATTATCCTGGCAGTTTTATTTATAAAAGAGGAAAAGCTTAACAAAAACAAAGTAATTGCACTTGTTCTCGGGGTACTTGGAGTTGTAATGTGTGCGGATTTCAGTTCGGGAACAAATTTAAGCTCCGTAGCTTTGGCGGTTGTTGCGGCAGTAAGCTTCAGCCTTTATACTGCACTCAGCAGAAAGTATGCAAAGAAAATCAGCGGACTTATCCAGTCGGCAGGAGGGTTTTTAATCGGCAGCCTTGTGCTTTTGGTATTTCTTCTGGTTGGCGGATATGACATAGTTCCGGGTACCGACGTAAAAAGCCTTTCAATACTTCTGTATCTCGGCATTTTTGTAACGGGTATCGGTTATGTTGCATATTTTAAGGCAATGGAAAAGGGCGGAGCCATAATGGCTTCAATGGCGTTCTTTATCAAGCCGATTTTAACACCTTTTGTTACATATTTCGTAAACGGCATTGTTCCTGATGTTAAAGTCTTCATTGCAGTTGCATTTATTATGGGAGCTTCATATTTCGCGGTTTACAGAAAAGCCTGACAAAAAGTATATTCTCATTGTGAAGTGGACGAACGTGGTTCACTTCATTTTTTCTGTTTTTATATTTTAATCCGATATGCAATATGTTTATGCGCATATTTGCAATGTGCAAATGACTTTCTTTGTTGTATAATGAACTTGTAATATTATATTACAGGAGGAATAATATGAGAAAGGTAATAGCAATGACAATTGCTGTGTTATTGGTTGTTTCCTGTATGCCTGCATTGGCAGAAGGAACAATTAACATTACTATTGACGGCGATGCAAAAGTATTTGATGTTATGCCCGTTCTTGATAACGACAGAACACTGGTACCATTGAGAGGTATTTTTGAAACTTTAGGGGCTCAGGTTGAATGGGACGATACGACCTGGTCTGTTACTGCAACCAAAGGCGAAACAACAGTGGAGCTTCAGATTGACAATAAAATTGCCAAAGTTAACGGTAAGGAAGTCGAACTTGATGTTCCTGCAAAACTCATAAATGAGAGAACAATGGTTCCGGTAAGATTTGTTTCGGAGAGTCTTGGCTGCAAGGTAGACTGGATAGATGAAACACAGACGGTTGTTATAACCTCCGCAGAGCCAAAAGAACAGACAAATGTCCGGAAGCTTCTTGATGGCAAAAAGGTTATTTTCATCGGTAACTCTTATGTGTATTACGGAAACTGCGTAATAAACCCCGGAAGAACCGCATGGAAAATGGAAGACAGAAACAGCGACAAGGGTTATTTCTATCAGCTTTGTAAGGCAAATGGTGCAGAAGTTTCCGTTACAAACTGGTGCTTCAGCGGACATACTCTTTATACAACCTTTGACGGCCCGTGCAACACAAAAATTGAATGCAGCGGTGTTGACCACGAGGCAGAGCTTACTGAAAGATATTATGATTATGTTTTCATTTCTCCTCATGCATCGGCGGGAGAAGAATCAGGCATAAAAGAAAACTTTGCATATGTTGTTGATTTCTTTAAAAAATACAACCCTGATGTAAAAATAGTTCTGCTTGGTAATCACGCGGTTTACGGAATTAATAACAAGGATCAGGAATTCCCGGGAATTTACAATTATTACAAAGAGCTTGAAAAACAGGGTATAATAATTGCTGACTGGGGTTCAATTGTAAGAGATATTGTTAAAAATTCAGTTGCAGTGCCCGGCGGAACACTTACATATAACAAGAGAACATTTATTAACACAGACGAGTATCACGAAAATCCACTTGGCGGATACATAACCGCACTTACAGCATTTTGTGCAATTACAGGTGCAAAAGCGGAAGGGCAGCCTTATGATTTCTGTTGGGACACTTCGGTTTCTTCCAAGTTTGATCTTGAAAAATATAAAGCGGACAGATGCGGAGATTCGAATTTCATTGAAGTGTTTGAATCTGAAGCTGATATGAAGGGCTTGCAGAAGATGGTAGATTGGTTGTTTAAATAAAATTTATATTGAACGGAGAAAAAATATGAAAAAATTAATTAGCTTATTATTGATTTTCTTAATGGCTTTCTCTATGACAACAAGTGCATTTGCGGCAACGGGAGTTTTTTATGATAAAGCCACCGACAGCGTATTGGATTATGCAGATAACGCCGAAAGTATTTATGCAGACCTTAAATTTGTTTCGCCCATTGACGGCGATGCTCAGGTTTTTGCGGCAACTTATGATGAAAACGGAAAGTTTTTAAAGATACAGCTTATTGATAAAATTGCTGTTACAACCGGAGAAGAGGTTGAATATACAACTCCAGGAATTACTCTTGACGGAGCACACACATTAAAGCTTTTTGTGTGGGACAGTTTGGATTCTACAACAACCCTTTGCAAACCTGCTGAAATTTGTCTTTATGAAGAATATGTAACACTTTCTTATAAAAACTGTGACGGTGCAAGCGAAACAGAATATGCAGCAGGAACAGAAATAATTCTTCCTGACCCTGTTAAAAATTCAAAAACAGGAACCTATACCTTTGTTGAATGGGTGGACGGTGCCGACAGCTATGGTGCAGGAGAAACTTTTACAATAAAAAAAGACACAATTCTTATAGCTAAATGGAGCTTTGAAGGAATTGAGGCGACAACTCTTTCCTTTGACGATTTAAGTAAGGTTACCGCAGGACCTTATAATTCGGAGACAGGCACTTACGATGATACTGTTGCTTCAGTAACCGCAGGCATTTCTGAAACTGTTCATGTAAACGCAAATACACCTAAACACGGTGATACAGGTATTTTCCTTGACAGAAACTTTGTTTATGCAACACTTGATCTTAGAAATGAACCTCTGGCAAAAAATGTTATGCTTAACCTTACAGGTGTTCTCAGCGGTTCAAAAACAAGTAATATTTATGTGGAAAAGGTAAGCGGATACCCTGTAGTAGGCGAAAAAATCGAGTCCGGTGAAAAAATTGCAACTTTTACCTACTCAAGTGAAACCTCAGACACACCCCAGAGTGTTGATATCACAGAGTTTTACAACAAATCTGTGGGAAAAGTGATTTACCTTAAAATGTATGGCTGGTACGGTTATGCGGAGCGTTTTATAAATGCACTTCAGATTAAAGCAGACACGGTAAATCTTTCATATACACCATCAGACGGTCAGGATTTCGTTATTTCCTTTAATGAGGGTGCAGAAGGTTTTGTGGCAGCTATCGGCGAAGCAATAACTCTTCCCGAATGTACAACTGTAATTGCAGGAAGAAAATTCGCAGGCTGGTCAGACGGAAACAAGGTTTACTCTGCAGGTGCGAAATATAGTCCACGTTCAGATGTGGTTTTCACCGCAACCTACGATGCAGATCCCACAACCTACACAGAGGCACAGAAGGCTCTTGACGGCAAAAAGATTATGTTTATCGGAAACTCTTACGTTTATTACGGAAACTGCGTAGTTTATCCGGGAAGAACCGCATGGACATGGGATGACAGAAATGGCGATATCGGTTACTTCTATCAGCTGTGCAGACTTAACAATATAGATGTAACAGTTACAAACTGGTGCTTCAGCGGACATACTACAGCAAACACCTTTAACGGACCTTGCGACCATAACATTGAATGTGCGGGTGTGGTTCACGAAGACCATATTGAAGATAAATATTATGATTATGTTGTAATTTCTCCTCATGCAGATTCCACAGAACAGGCAGCAATTGAGGAAAATCTTGATTACATTTTCAACTTCTTCCGCGAAGAAAATCCGAATGTTAAATTTGTTCTTCTCGGCAACCACGCAATTTACGGTGTTACATATAAGGGGACGGTTTATAACGGTATTATCAACCACTTTGAAACTATTAAATCAGAAGATATAATGGTTGCAAACTGGGGTAAAATCTGGAAAGATATTCTTGATGGAACAACTCAGGTTCCCGGTGCAGAATATGAATATGATATGAACACCTTCGTTCTTACAAACGACGGACACCACGAGAATACCCTGGGCGGATATATCACCGCTCTTGCAACATACCGCGCAATTACAAAGGATTCTGTAGTTGGTCAGCCCTATGAGTTCTGCAGCGATGCAACAATTCACTCAAAGTTTGATCAGGAAGAATACAGAAACGACTATTATGTAGGCTATGAAGACCAGACGAACTTTGTTGAAATTCTTCAGTCGGAAAACGATATAAGAGGACTTCAGCAGCTTGTTGATGAGTATATTGAAACGGAATATGTTGCACCTGAAGACCCCGTTAAGGTTACTCTTAAAGACTGCGACGAAGCAGGGGAAACAGAGTATGAAAAGGGAACAGAGCTTACCCTTACAACTCCCACAAAATCAGGAAAAACAAATGCTTATATCTTTAAAGAATGGACAGACGGTGAAAATACCTATAAAGCAGGGGATGTTATAACTCTTGCAGAGGATATTACATTAACAGCCGTCTGGGAAGCAGAAGCTCTTGCAACCTCTGAATTCGGATTTGATGAATTAAATCTGTTAACCGTTGGCGTTTATGATGAAGCAACCCAGACCTATGACAACACGGTAAAATCAGTAAATGCAGATGCTAACGGAATTCTCAGTATCAATGCAAGAAATCCGTATAATTCAACCGACGGAGTATATATGAACAGACCTTATCTTTATGCGTCTGTTGACCTTACAAATGAAGCGGAAGCTGAAAGCGTTATGCTTAATGTTACGGGTATGAGTAAAGGCTATGGCTCAATCTATGTATATCAGGTAGAAGAAATTCCCGGAGTCGGTGAAGAAATGACCGAGGGAACCCTTGCTTGTACGGTTTCCGTAACTCAGGACAACACGGGTACGGCACAAAGCTTTGATATTACCGATATTTATAATGCATCTCTGGGTAAAACACTTTATCTCAGAATTTACGGCTGGTACGGAGGCGATAAGCGCTATACAAACCATATGACTCTTGATTCCGATGCTCTTACGTTGAGCTTTACCGCAAAGGTTCCCGTAATTCCCGTAACTTTAACCCTTGAAGGCTGTGACGAAGCAGGAACAGCAGAGTATAACAGCGGCGATGAAGTAACCCTTGTTGCTCCCACAAAGTCTGCGCAGACAGGAACCTACACCTTTGAAGGCTGGACAGACGGAGAAAATACTTACAATGCAGGGGATGTAATAACTCTTACAGAAGATGTAACTTTAACTGCAACCTGGAATTTCACAGCTTTTGAAAGCGCAACCGTTAACTTTGACAGCATAAGCCTTGCGGAAGTGGGATATTACGACGAGGCAACAGCAACCTATGATAATACTGTTAAAGCAATAAGTACCGGTGTTACCGGAGTTCAGAATATCAATGCAAGAAATCCGTACAATTCCACTACTGCAGAATATAAAAACAGACCTTTCCTTTTTGTTTCCCTTGACCTGACAAACGAGGCTGAAGCAAAGAGCGTGTTGCTTAATCTTATGGGCATAACCGGAGGCTACGGCGATATCTATGTTTATCAGATAGAAGACTGTCCTTCAGTAGGTGACCAGATGAAAGAGGGAACCTTGCTTTATACCATAAGAATCAACAGTTCAAACACGGAAACGGTTGTAACTTCAGACATCACCGATATATACAACAGTGCTTTGGGCAAAAAGATTTGCCTGAGAATATACGGCTGGTACGGAAACGATAAGCGTGCCGTATCCCATATGAAGCTTAATGCGGACTATCTTAATATTACCTATTCATCAGTTGAATAATATAAAACAAAAAGCACCGTAAGGTGATTTTTTGTCTTTGTACGGTATTGAAAAAGCATATTGCCTGTGTTACAATGAATTCTAACGAATTCTCGATATGTCATAAATGACTTGATATGTGCGTTGTACTTAGTATTATAATCTGCCGACCGCTTGTGGTGGATGAGGTGGAAAAAGAAAGAGCAAAGGTAACAACGTTTGCGTTGCAAGCTGCACCTCATCAGTCACTTCGTGACAGCTTCCCCTCAAGGGGAAGCCTTTAATAGAAACAAAATTTTTTGTCCTTATATGGTAACAAACATTTCTGATGAAGATCAAGAAATTTCAATTAATCCTGAAGACGGCTTTGGGTTTATATGGTTGACGAAGAAAACGAGCTTGCAAAAACATACTTAAATCCAAAAAAATTCCTTCTTAAGAGCAATCAGACAGTATTTATCCGTATTTAATTATCAAAAGTGATGAATTGTCTTGAGACAGTTCATTGATTTTTAAAATTCTAAAAGGGGACTTTTTATGAAAACGTATAATCTTTCGGTTTCGCAAATTCTTGAATATGATGTTGTTGTGGCAGGCGGCGGCTTTGCGGGAGTTGGTGCGGCTGTCAGCTCTGCCGAAAACGGGGCAAAGACCCTTTTGATTGAGTGCGGCGGCGAGCTCGGCGGTGACATAACAAAAGGTCTTGTTCCTCAGCTTCTTGACTCAAAAGGAAAAGGCGGTCTGGTATCTGAGCTTTTTAGTCTGCTTAACGAAGGGGGTAACACCTCCGCAAGAAAGGGACCACGCTTTGATGAGGACAATAACCGCATTCCCGGAACAATTGTCAATCTTGAATATGTAAAATATTATCTTGAAAAATTCTGCCGCAGAGCAGGTGTTGATGTAATGCTTCATTCAATGCTTGCAGGATGTGAAGCATCAAAGGGGAAAATTTCCTCCGTTGCAGTTGCAACCGAGTGCGGAAGTGTTGAAATAAAAGGAAAGATTTTTATTGATGCAACGGGTAACGGTCTGCTTGCGGATATGGCAGGCTGTAAAAGTGAAACGGGGCATCCCGAAACGGGTCAGCCTCAGCCGGCAGGAACATCAATATATGTAACGGGGCTTGATGAAAGTATAAAGTCAACAGATTCCGGCGAGGAAAAAGAGGCTCTTAAAAAGCTCTTTGAAGAGCAGGGACTTACACTTTCTGCGGAGGGTGTATGGCAACTCCACAGTGCGGTTGACAATGTGTGGTATTTGATTTTCAACAGTCAGTTTGATTTAATGATGAATAATCCTCTGGCTTTGTCAGAGGCGTCAATGGAGGCAAGGGCAGAGTGTGTTGAGGTGCTTGAAAAAATCCGCACAATCCCTGCATATAAAGCTGCAAAGCTTCTTCAGGTTTCTTCCCACATAGGAGTCCGCGAGGGAAGAAGAGTAAAAGGGGAGTATAAGCTTACCTTTGATGATATAACAGAGGGACGAAAATTTGAGGATGGTATATGTACAGTCAGATTTCCAATTGATGTTCACCGTATAAGCAGCAGCGACAAGGCGGAGCACACCAAAGGAAAATCCGTAAAGCCTTATCATATTCCTTACCGCTCCCTTGTGTCCGCGGACTGTGACAATCTTCTCCTTGCAGGAAGATGCATTTCGGGTGATTTTTACGCCCATGCAAGCTACCGCGTGGCAGGCTGTGTAATGCCGACGGGTGAAGCTTCGGGCTATGCGGCTTCTCTTTGCATAAAAGAAAACCTTCTTCCGAAAAACATCGACGGCAAAAAGGTTTCAGAGTTTATGAAATCAAAAGGGTATGAAATATAAAGCATAATAAAACCAAAACTCCTTGTTTTTAACAGGGAGTTTTTCAATTAAGGATTTTTGAATGAAACGGAGTTTGCTGAGACGATTCGGTACCGGACTGCGCACCACTCACCTGAAAACGATTATCAATCGTTTTCTCGACGGCGAGCGCCCTCTCGGGTTCGGATCCTCTTCGACAGAAGAAAAAAACAGATACCCGGTATCCGCCGAGATAAAGAAGTAACTTTACGGGATACTCTGCACTTCGCATTTTTTCGACCGTTCTTAACGGTACCCGAAAA
This sequence comes from uncultured Eubacteriales bacterium, assembly GCA_964566065.1. Taxonomy (GTDB): domain Bacteria; phylum Bacillota; class Clostridia; order RGIG6154; family RGIG6154; genus CAZMHL01. The sequence continues at coordinate 164 of CAZMHL010000050.1, read as the reverse complement.
ACTTGCTTGTTCGAGACTTCACAGTCCGCAAGCCTTTTGCTTGCGGCTGCTTCGAAGAACGCCTTCGGCGTTCGCATCCCGAATTCTTCTGACAGACAAAAAAGACACCTTAGGGTGTCCTTAATAAAACAGTAACACTGTTTTCGTTGAAACGGCATAGGTTG
>CAZMHL010000049.1:0-11927 GCA_964566065.1 uncultured Eubacteriales bacterium | reverse complement strand
AAATGGAAAAACTGTATAATTCCTTATTGCCAAATTCACCATTAAAATATGCACATTATTATTCATATGACTTCTATGGTTTCAATCCAGCGGTTTTTGGTACTGATGATTATGACTACGATAAAGAAAAAGAATATTTACAGAAGTTGCAAACAGAAGCTTTAGAGGAGACCTTAGACAACTTTGAACTCGATTCGGTTTTACCACTTGCTCAAAATGTCGGTGAATTAAGACTTTTAATTGATTCTCTAATTAACTCAAAACATTTTATGAATGTTGATATCGCTTTTATTGTTAAAGCTCATTTGGTGTTTCCTGAATTTTCGGAAAGACTTATAAATTCTATATATTACGCAAAAGGCATTGTGTTTTTTGCGGATAAACTAGAAGAAGTTTCAAACGATGATATCAAATGGATGGTTTGTCAATTTCCAATAACCCCTGATGTACTACAGTTTATAAATTCTCTCCCTGAAGATATAAAAAATGAATTTTGGCAGTGTGCAAATACTTGGGGGATAATGCATTATGACCCCGCTTTTGCCCGTGATTGTATTAATACTTTGCTGAAATCTTATCGTCCCTATTCTGCAATAAAAGAGTTGTATTTTGCTGATGATTCATACATCGACTTAATTTTAGAAGTGTTGCAGGCTGCACTAGATTACCATCCTAACACTGAAAGGAATGGCATAAATCTAAACAACATAGATAGCCACTATATTGAGACAATGTTTGAGAAGATTTATAAAAGCCAATCTCCCGAATTAATGAGAGTTTCGCAGCTTGAATTGGCCTATATGAATAAATTCGGTATGGATTTTGAGCCCAAATGCTTGGTAAAAACCGCTCTAAGTAATCCTCCTATTTTCGTGGAGTTGGTTTCTTATTGTTTCAAGAAAGATGATAATATTGGAGCAGAAACGTCAGAAGATAAGAAATATATCGCCAATTTATCGTTTAAAGCATTAGAGAGGATAAAAAAACTTCCAGGACAGACGGGCAAGATTGTCGATGCGGATAAATTTAGTTCTTGGATACAGTCGGTTCTTGATCTTGCAAGAGAATTAAAATATATGACCGCATGTGACATACAAATTGGTAGGATCCTATCATATTCACCTATTGATGAAGATGGCGTTTGGCCACATAAATGTGTACGAGATTTTCTTGAAAAGAACACATCAGAAACAATTAATACACATATATGCATGGGGATATTTAATCAACGAGGCGTTCATGCTATTACTGGTGGTGATGAAGAGGAACAGATCGCCGCTACTTACAATGAATACGCTCAAAAATTACAGTTGCTATACCCTAAAACTGAACGTGTTGTAAAAGAAATTAGTGATGATTATAAACGTGAGTCAAAATATGAAAGAGCAAGAGAATTAAAAGGATATTTCTAATTTAAACAACCGAACAGAAACCTGTTCATATAGTCTGCTCCTTGATATCGTAAAATATTGTAAGTATATGGTTAAAAATCCAAATTCTTTTCCATAATCAAAATCCACACATTCGACAAAACCTCCTTTAATTTGTAAAATAAAACCACAAAATTAAAGGAGGCTATTTTTATGTCAAACACTAGTTCAATTACTTATCGTCAGGTCGGTGACTATCTAATCCCAAACTTAATATTATCGCCTGAACAAGCAAACATTAAACTCAGTAAATGGGGAATAATGCGCAAGAAACATCTTCTCAAACACCAAAAAGTAGCTTTTAATATTATGCTTACTGAAGGTTCACTTTGGCCACATCTTGCAGATATCGACAGACAAGCCACAGAAATGTACGAATTACTGATTGAGCAAATGAAGAAAGCTGAAGGAGTAACTGAAAAACTTAAAAAAGAAAACCAAATGGAGTGGGTTTATAGAATGAGTAACATTGACTCACGGGTAAAAGAGATAGTATTTAACGAACTTATATATGTATAAAAAGATTCAATTAAATCATCCAAAAAAATAGCTGTAAGAAACAACCTGAGCAAAAAAGAACTACAAGTCTGCCGAAAAGGTAGGCTTGTAGTCTTTTTGGTGTTAATGTTTCATTTTTTATTATTTTCAGGATTGAGCGTTTCTTTTAAATAACCCGCTTCAACTAATTCTTTAGCTGTCATCGGCCTTCCTTGCTCATTTTTCATAGTGGGAACATATTGGTATGTCTTGTCAAAGGATATACCATCTAAAAAGTGCTGGTCGTTTATAACACTTTTTTCCATAGGTAAATCTTTGATGACCTCATAGAATTTTTGTTCCCGTTTTTCCTGAATATCCTGAAGCTGTAAGTTTTCGTATTTAGTTTCAGGGTCGCAAAAATAACTGCCCGTTTCCTCCGGATGGCTCCACTGACATATAATCGGACTGTCAGATGCTTCAAGAATAACAGATTGCGTTGTTCCCTCAACAGCATCCGGTTTCCAATCCACTCGATGCAAACCTTCTTTTTGATACTTTTGGGCATCATAATCCAAAACTTTACCGCTTACATATCCCGGATCATCTAATTCTATATCAAAAATGTCGCCTAATTCATCTTCTAATATTGGGCTATTATCAACCTCATATCTAATACCGTTTTTCTCAAATTTAACTGTATGACGGTCGGTTTCTGTTGATGTATCAAGTGAATCTTCAACACTTTCACCATTGTCGTCAACAATAGCTTCCGATTCTTTTGCTTTATGTTCGTCCTTAACGGCAAGCGAACCGGGCAAAGGGTTTTCGACAACTGAGCACTCAGACTCAGTTGGTTTAAACTCACTTGAAGCCTCATAGCCATCTGTCGAACTCATGCTATTTTTTGAAGCTTTAACTTTATATTTATCCAACAATTGTTCAAGTTTAGTTAGAGAAGAATCTGATTCAGCAATATCTTCATCGCTTTTTTCAAGGGAGTTTTTTTCTACAGACTCCTGAAAATATTTATCTTTAAACCCCATAATCTATCAACCGGGAAGAGCCCATCTGAAGATAACTTTAATAAACCACCAACTAAATTTGATACTGTAACGGACAAACGCAGAAACCACTTTACCAATAGTTACATATATCTTTTCTTTCTTTTCTCGTTCTCCGGTCAGTTCATATTTAAAAATCTGCCAATAAGGGCGTTTACTTACTCTGTGAAGCTGAACAGTGCAGAAAATCAAAAGAATTGATAACGGAATACCTGCAAGACTAATTGCATAAATTACAGCTGCAACTATCATCCAGAATATCAATTCTTTGTTATCCTGATTATACTCTATTTCACCAAACTGTCTTGTATAATCAAGATGAGCTTTAATGTCATCATCAGCAAAAATACTTGCAGCCTTTTCCGAAACTTCAAGACACTCATCATAAGCTTCCTGGCTGATAAGAAGACTTACACCACTCTCATCTTCAATGTACAATCTGTAAGTGTAAGAAATCATATCTATTGCACAAGATTCTCTGAAATCTTCATCTGTGGGATGAGCATTTATGTAATCGTCGCATGTCTTGTAAGCCATTTCTCTGTTACCCATGCAAAGATAAAGATAAACCTGTTCACAAACAGCAAGTGAGCTCTCAGCGTCAATTTCAAGCATACGATTGATGAATTCCTGAGATTTCTGAATATCATTATTACACATATTATAATAACGAGAAGCAAACTGTAATGCGTTGAGATCATTAGGATGAACATCAACACATTTATTTACAGTATTGATAGCTTCAGAATTGCGATCAGACATAAAATAGCTACGAGCAACATATGTATAAAGTCTTATTTCTGAAGAGCCTGATGAAAGAAGATCCTGGCATTTACGGATAACACCGTTGAAATCTCCTTTAACAAACATTTTTTCAATCTCTGCATAAACATCATCAGCGACCTCATATGATGCAGAATCAACTTTACCGGCAGCAATAGCCAATTCAAGTTTTTCATCATATTCAACACGAGTTTCTTTCTTACGGAAAATATTGTTAGCAGCATGTATTCTTTTTTCTTCTTCCTGCAACCAAACAAATTGCTTCGAATCTGTCAAGCCAGCTCTCTGCAATGATGACATCAGCTGGCGAACTGTGTTGTGTTTTGTTTTGAGAAAATCCTGAATTTCTTTTTCAGAATCGTTTCTGTTTAATCCATCCCAGTGGCTGTAATAATCAAATACATTTTCAGTCAGAACCTGCGATTTTTTTGACTTAAGTTTTTTTGCCATTTTAGATAACCTCCTATATTATCCGATATTTAATTTGTGTATATTTTCAGCAGACGCTTTAACCTGTTCCTCAGTCATATTGTGTTCATCCCTATTAATGGTAACTTCACCAAGGTCAACATGTTCGTCCATATCAATTGCCCGGACATGGACAATCTGATTTTCGTCGCAGCTGACAATAAAGCGAATAGGAATGATCTTATTTCTGGGTCGCAAGCTTAACTCCGCCTGACCGATAACCGTGACATACTCAAGTTCTTCAAAATCTCCTTGAGTTATAGTAAGTGCTATTTTTTCCTGATACGGTTGTGCTGTGCCATAATCATCATTAATAATTTCAGCAGGGATCTCTGTATTCTTAGGCATAAGCACTGAATTAACTTCTTTATCCAATTCACTACTGATAACGACAATACCAATACCGTGGCTTGTTACATCAGTAAATGTAAATTTCTTTTCAACCTCAGGTAACACAATTTCCTGTGTCGGTGTTGTTGTGTGTTGTGCCGGGTCATTGAAAATTTTGTTGTTTGCAGAGGTTTCGCTACCTCTTTTCGCAAGTTCTAACACATGAAAAGCTGCGCCTATTGCTACAGCTTCATCAGGATGCACTTCCGATGAAGGATGAATACCAGTCTCTTCTTCAATTATTTTAGTTACAGCAGGGATTCGACTTGAACCACCGACAAGAAGTATTTTATCAATATCTGCATAAGTAAGCTTTGCTTCATTCAAAGCTCCCTGCATAATGCTCATCGTTGTTTCAAGCAAGTCACTTATTGCTTCCTCAAAATCTTCACGATCAAATTCACACTCAAAAACATCATCCCCAAACTCGAGAAATATCTCTGCGGTCATGCTTGATGAAAGGGTTTTCTTTACTTCTTCTACTTTGAGCATAACCTTTTGCTTATAACGAGGATTTTTTTCAATATCAATGTTTTTCTCATCGAGAACAGCTTCTTTTATCATTTCATAAACTCTCAAATCAACATCATAACCACCAAGTTGATGATCTCCGTTTGTTGAGAGAACACGGATATCGCCATTATCAATTTCCAAAACACTAACGTCGAATGTACCTCCACCAAAGTCATAAATCATAACTTTCTGCGTTTTTTCTATATCTTTACTTACACCAAAGGCAATTGCGGCTGCGGTAGGTTCATTGATAATACCCAATACATTAAGTCCTGCAATTGATGCCGCATCTTTTGTTGCATCTCGTTGAGGATCTCCAAAATAAGCAGGAACAGTAATAACCACACCCAAAATTTCTTCGCCTAAAGATGCTTCAGCATCTTCTTTAAGTTTTTTCAAGATAATTGCTGATATTTCCTCAGGACGATATGACTTTCCGTCAGGTGCCGTAAAAGTGTATGTACTTTCACCCATATGACGTTTTACAAAAGCTTCATATCCAGTCGGTTTAGCTGTACTTTTCTCTTTAGCAGTTTTTCCGACTATAACCCTACCACCTTCAAACAGAACAGTTGATGGTGTTGTGTAGTCGCCTTCTTTGTTTTTGATAATTTTCGGATTACCTTTGTCATCAATATAAGAAACAGCACAGAAAGTTGTTCCTAAATCAATGCCAATATACTTTCCCATTAATTCAACCCTCTTTCTAAATAATTATTAACCAAAAAGTTTAGCGAAAAAGCCTTTTTTCTCCGTTGATTTGCTACCTGTTGATTTTTTCTTATCAACAATGACTCGGATTTTTTTAGTTATTGTTTCTTCCTTATTTTGAATCACAAGGTATGTTTCGCCTAACCCTACAGCTTTGAGTTCTGTACCGACAATATTTGCTACCCTCACATCTAAACAAGCATATTTCAGTTTAGAATCAATACATATATCCGGGAAAGGTTTTGCGGAAATTTGTATACTTTCTCCCGGAAGAAGAATTATGTCATTGTCATCAATCAATATATCTTTGATATGTGGCAACACATGAACAGTACAACTGTCACTGATATTTTCTGCAATAACACGGACAATACAATCCCCGGTCTTTATAGCTCGTATATTACCTTCATTGTCTGTTTGGACAATCGAATCATCGTCACTTTCCCACGTGATTTTATTAATATTGTCTGCATCTGCAGGGAAAAATGTATATTCGAGAGAATATACATCTTTTTCGCCTAAGAAAACTGTCTTTTCTTCCATTTGAAGTTCGGTTATACGATTTCTTTGAACAACACTATACAGAAGTTCAGCACATGGCTTATTTTCTCCTTCGCGATATACATAAAGAGTTGCTTTACCTTCCTTAATGCCCTCAACTCTCATACCATTGCATTTAATAACACCTCGGGGTTTATAATCAAAAATAAAATCTGTTTTTTGAAATTCATAACCCTCAATATCTGCATCAAAACTTAGCTGCACACTATGTCCCGCTTCAACAGTCAGTGATTCAGGCTTTGGAATAACCCGAAGAGAAGTGCTGAGTAAACATTCAATATTATCTTTAAAACGCGATTTAATGTCTGAAGATAAACTTTCAACAGTTTTAGTGAATATTTGACCTAACGGACCTACTATAAAGCTAGTGAACACGGTACTGAATAGATTTTGTGTCGTTGTTTCGTAGCATAAAAGCTCGTCAATTTTCTGAACAAATTTGTTTTCTTGCCCTATACTGAGCAAAAAGCCTTGACGTACGGAAAGTTTATCTATTGATGCCTTTTCGTTGCCTTTTTCACAAACAATAAAAAACACATCACCTTTTATGGGATTCTGCAAAAACTCGTTATATGTAATTGCAACTACTTCAACATTGCAGTATAAATTTTTGATTTCTATCTGCTTGAGTTCAGAGCATAACGAAGCCATCTTTTCAGGGACAGCAAAAACCGCAATACAATTCTGTCTTCTGTAGCCGGTCAGGGCATTCGCCTTAATCAAATCATTTAGTTTTGCCATTCGCTCTACCAGAGTAGTTTTTCTCACAAAACCTGATGAAGTATATTGAGTGCAGTATGGTGTCTGCGATGCAATTGTTCCCATAATATCGGTTTCTTCTTTGCTTGATTTAAAATGAAGCGAAAAAGATGATGAATTTAATTCGGCATAAATGGCAGGCAGAATTTTATCGCACCAATAAACAAAGGGCTCATCCATAAATTTTTCAAGACCGCTATAAATTGAAACAGCTTCACCATTAATTAAAATTTGCAATCGTTGTAAATAGGGATTGTTAATTATTTCAACCTTTGTAGACATTCTTTCACCCCTTCTAAAAACCGAAACACATTAATTTGTTTCCGCATCAACAATACCTATTTCGCCTTTTTTCAGTATGCCATAAATAACACTGTGCTTAGTACCGTCTTCGCCCTCTTTGGTTTTGTAAGCAAGCATATATTCAACAGCACAACGCTTTTCTTCAGGTGTAACAGTAATATATTTGTTTAAGACGGCTTCAAAAGTATGAACCCATTCACGGCAATGTTTTTTTTGCTGTTTCAACAACTTTAACATCTCGTCTTGAGATTTGTTATTTAAAGCAAGCATTTTCGACGTTGTATAAATCTTCTTATCAGGAATCACATTAAACAAAGCATCGCAAGAAATTATTTCAAGGAAAAGACTTCCGAGATTCTCTCTGCTTAACTTTAATGACTGCTGACGATAATTTTTAAACAGATCAACTATCTCCATTAACTCCTGTTTGCGGTCGGATTCCAAGTTGGAATTTCTTATAATTTTCCCTAACGGCAATGCTGAATAGCTGTTTTCTTTAATTTGCTTAATAAGTTCCTTTACTAAACAGCTTCTAACAAAAATCATCATACTCAGATTTTCATATTGCAATTCTGCCTCATATTTTTCAGAATCCCATAATCCGACTTTCATAAGAACAGGTGTAAGCCAGCCTTTCTGCATAACTGCAGCAACACCGACATTGAGTCGTGAAAGTTCTTTTGTTTGTTCTTCATTGAGCGAAAGAGCACTTCCTAATTCTTCGCAAGCATCTTTAGAAGGTGTATTCATGATAATTTTTGTTGCTGTATTTTCAACTGCTGAGCTATCAACAGCTAATGGGGACTGATCAATAATAAGGAAACCCTCACCATATGTTCGCATTTCTTTAATTGAATTGCTTATCATTTCAACAGATTTACCGACAAGGTTTGCACCTTCCTGATTTTGGTCTTTGCTGGTACGTTTTAACAAAGCGTGAGCTTCTTCTAAAACAGTTATATGTTTCAACTTGCTGTCGTGACTTGAAACTTTACCGAGTTTCCTTTGAGACTTTCTGTGTTCATTCAGTCTCATAATAATTACACCCATCAAAAGTGCTATCGTTTCATCAGAACCTACTTCACTAAGATCTATTAGTGTGTTTTCATCAAACAGCTCTTCGTCAGAAACACCTTCGCTCTTTCTGAAAATCATTCCATTTATACCGGTTGTCATTGCCTGAACACGAGTCAGCAATGCACCCTTGTAGTTACCTTTTGATTCAGCTGAATAATCAGAAGTATTGATGATGTCAGGAAGAGTTTCCAACACATCTGCAAAAACAGGATATTTGTGGTCACAAATTCCTTCGATCCATATTGAGTTTTGGATATCCCAACCGCATTTTATGTACGCATTGACAACCGCTTCTTTCAAGATTGCAGGCATTGCCGCATAAAGAGGCCAAGCCGCACTGAATATCTGCAAAACTTGTTCAATATGAGAAAGCACATGAATCTTTTCCGGAAATTGGAAAGGATTTATGCGGAGAAGTCTATATGTTGTAGCGTCCGTTGTAAAAATATTAACCTTGTTAAGATTGCCAAACACCTGCTTATATTCGCCCTTTGCAGGCTCAATAACCATCATCTTAATGCCTTGTTCAAGAAGTTTATCCAACAAATTGTAAGTTGCGTATGATTTACCTGAACCTGAAGAACCCGTAATAAAACAATGAGATGAGAAAAGTTCTGTATCCATAACAACAGGGGTGTCCTTTTCTTCAATTCCCATGTGATAAATATTGCCAAAACTTAAAGTTTTTTGCGGCTTTTTGTTCTCATAAACAACCGCTCTGCCAAATTCAGCCATTTCCTGAATAGCAACACCTGCAACAGATTTTCTCGGGAAGCCTAATAACAACGCTAATTCATTACCGCTGACTAAGGAAGTAGGTGTCACATATTGCCTGTTATACTCATCGGTAAAAGTGATTTGTGCACGTGGATGCACAAGATATTTTACATGCTCATATATCAAACGGATATTGTTAGCTTGCATACGATTTCCGTTCCATACATTTACATGGGCTTGTTCAACAAGTGACTGTTCACCTGTCATCACAGCCTTATATGTTGTAGCTGCTAAAACAGATGTTGCTATTTCATCAGAAAAGAAATATGCAGCAGATTCCCACAAACCATAGGATTCGCCTTGATTTAAACGAGCAATTTGCTGTTCGATTTTTTGGAGCAAATCTGTGATGCCTTTATTTTCAAAGGTAATTGTTTTTGTTTGAGAAGTGCCTTTTGTATCGCTTTCTCCCTCATTTGTACCATCCGTTTCTGTATTACCGACACTATTAGAAATAGAGTTAGAAAAAGATGTTCCCGAGGTATATGATGATGAAGTACTTCTTGAAGAACCGCTGTTTGATCCCCAATTATAGCTTGCACCATCACCTGATGCCCCACCGCCAAAACTCGATCCACTCGATGAACCATAAGATGTTCCGCTTGATTCAGAGGTTGATGTGCTGTTTGAATTTGTTACACTTTCGTTTACAGACTTTGAAAATGAGCGAGTCACACCACGATTTACCGAATGACTGTCATTTTCTCCGTATGCGTATGAAAGTTTTGCGTGAGGTGTCAAGGTGGAATACATTTCTTCAAGACCGTGTCGTCTGTTAGTTATTGCTTCATCACCTAAAGGGGTAGCCAACAAAACAGCAAGATAATCTCTGCCTTTTAGAGTATTAATAAGTTTTTCAAGACCCTGAATAAACTGATCACGCTCTTTTTCTTTATCTCTGATTGAAGGAACCATCGAAACTGTAGCAAGTCCGCGAGTCATTTCTTTTCCGTTTTCACTTGTGCCGATTTCGCTAAGAGTTTTCTCGGTTTCTTCTGAATTTAATCCTCGAATTTCTATACCGGGGAAATTTCCTCGAAGAGTTGATTCAAGTATACTTCCTGCAAGCGGTGCTGCATCATTAGACCTTACGGCAAAATAAAAATTAACACCTGTAACAGAACCTTTTATAATTACTGCTAAAGTGACCGACAAATTATACAAAGAGTTATATACGCTGATTAATTTATCTAGAACATCTTCTTTAGGGTCAAAAACAACTTTAGATAGTTCATACATTCTGATTTTTTGAGGAAGGCAAATTTCTTTACTTTTTCCATCAAGTATTTCTGCTCTTGAAAACTCATCCAAGTATCCCTTGTTGATAAAAACATTTGCAACCTGAAAACCTTTTTCAAGTACCCTGAGATTTTCTTGACGTTCTTCCTCTTCTTCTATCAGTTTTAAACTTTTTTCATAAGTAACCATAAGCAAAGCCTTTCTTAATCATCGTATAATATTTTGACGCTTTCGTTATCGTCCTTTGTTTCTTCTTTTTTGTTTTCCTGTGCCTCTTTCATTTTTTCTGCAGCATTTCTTTCAATATGATTATCACTATTGTCAACCGGCAAACTATCAAGGAAGGAATTTGATTTTGTTTCAGATTTTTCATTATCGGTGTCTGACAATGGAGCATCGAGTGTTCTTTCTTTGTCCATATCAGGCTCATTATCCATCGCATCATCTTCGGAATCATCAGCACTTTCTTCAGCACTATCGCTTTTTTCTTTGTTGACAATATCATCAAGAGATGCTTTTAATACACCAATTTCCTGCATCAGGTCATTTCTCTCTGCAGAATCATTAGTATTGTTTAATGCTTCTAACTTTTCATTCAACTGGTCTTTAAGCTCGTCAGCAGAAGGCTCAGTATCTTTCGATTCTTCTGTATCTTTACTCTCTTCTGTATCCTCAGAATCAACATTATCATCGTTATTATCTTCGTGATTATCTTTCTCGTTTGATGACTCTTGCATATTCTGAATTTCGGCCCATATTTTATTTTTTTCATTTACATCATCAGTCTTATTAAAGGCTTCCATCTTATCTTTTAACTGATTCTTAATATCTTCAGATGAATTATCATTGTCATCATCAGCATCTTCATCATTTTCCTCAGAATCCTCGTTTTCGGATTCTTCCGTATCCTCGTCGTTTTCATCATCTTCTTCAGAATTATCATCGGCATCTGAACCCTTCAATTTATCAAACATAGCTTTAAGTTTATCCATAAAACTTTCTTTTTTATCAGAATCTTCGTCAGCATCTTTGTTGTCTTCGCCTTCATCAACCTCATTGCATTTATCTAAAAGTTTAGACATCTTTTCTTGTGATTCTTCTTGTTGTTCAACATCAGCCTCATCATTTTCAACATTATCAACATTTTCTGTGCTTTCCATTGAACTTCCGCCTGAACTTTCTACACCATCAAAACCCATTTGTATAAACCTCCTATTTTTCAATATAATTATTAGTGTACATTAAACTTTCTCTTAATCGTGTTTTCGTAGAATATCCAATTCCAAGAAAAAAGAGTGAAGAATCCCTATAACAAAGGATTTCTTCACTCTTTGACCATTATTTTTGACCACAAATAGCAACCATTGCTTCCATT
>CAZMHL010000048.1:0-11988 GCA_964566065.1 uncultured Eubacteriales bacterium | reverse complement strand
CTCAGCCGGTTATAACAAAAGACAACGTTACAATGCAGATTGACACAGTTGTTTACTATCAGATTACAGACCCTAAAATGTACACCTACGGTGTTGAACATCCTATGTCTGCAATTGAAAATCTTACAGCAACAACATTAAGAAACATCATCGGCGACCTTGAGCTTGATGAAACTCTTACTTCAAGAGAGCTTGTAAACACCAAAATGCGTTCCATTCTTGATGAAGCCACAGACCCCTGGGGAATTAAAATAAACCGAGTTGAGCTTAAAAACATCCTTCCTCCGAGAGAAATTCAGGATGCAATGGAAAAGCAGATGAAGGCAGAACGTGAAAGACGTGAAGCTATTTTAAGAGCCGAGGGCGAAAAGAAATCTGCGATACTTGTTGCAGAGGGTGAAAAAGAAGCGATGATTCTTGCAGCTGAAGCACAAAAAGAATCTGCAATCAAAAAGGCAGAGGGTGAAGCTGAAGCAATTCTTAAAATTCAGAATGCTACCGCAGAAGGTCTTAAAATGCTTCGTGATTCTGCTCCCGATGACAAGGTTATTGCACTTAAGAGCCTTGATGCCGTAAAAGACATGGCAAACGGCAATGCCACGAAGATTATTGTTCCATCCGAGTTGCAGGGGCTTGCAGGACTTGCAGCATCTTTAAATGAAATAATAAAGAATAAATAATAAAGAATAATTCCGGAGCAAACACCGACAAAATATGGTCGGTGTTTGTTTTATTGTGTAAAGAAAAAGCACCCTGCGACTGATTATCAGCCGCAGGGTGCTTTTTATGAAAAGATTATTGTTTATTCTTTTTCCTGCTGTATGAAGAACTCTTTGTCAATTGTACCGTCTTTAATTCCTTTTCTTAAAGCCTGAGTGTAAGTTTCTTTAAGTTCAGGAAGATATTTTGAAGCGTCGATTGATGTATCCTGCCATACATACTGAGCCTTTGTGCCTGAGCTTTCGCCTTCAAGTGCCAGGGACGGAGAAAGCTTTCTCTTTCTTTCAGGCTCATTTTTTACAAGATTTGCAAACTGTGCCCAGTGTTCATCAAACTTTGATTCGTCTGCAAGCTCGGTTACGCCTTTTCTGATTGGAATTGAATATCCGCCTTCGTAAAGTTTGAGACGAACTTCTTCAGACATAACCCATTCATAAACAAACATTGCTTCTTCTTTATGTTCAAGAGCTGTTTTTGAGAACATCGGACCTGAACCTCTTGTTGAGTAGTTTCTGTATCTTTCCATGCCGTCGTAAACAGGAATTGGAGCTACAGCCCATTCACACTGTGCAGGGAACTGATCTGTAAGAACGCCAACGTCCCAGGATGCGCCCATAAACATACCGATTCTACCTGCTGCAAACTGTGCTCTCATTGTATCGTTGTCAAGGCCTTCGGCGCCGGGGAATATTGCGCCGGATTCTTTTACAGCCTTAACAAAGTCTATATATTTAAGCCAGTTTTCTGTGTATTCATAGGTTTCGTTTTCCCAATCGATTTTTGTGAGCATACCGTTTGGTGAATCTTCGCCAAAGCAAACGAAATTCGGATAGCCAAGCTGTGTCCAGCCCTGGTCTTTAAGAGGAAGACCTATGCCGTAAATGTTGTTTGCCTTATCTGTAAGCTTTTTACCGTATTCAATATATTCACTTATTGTTTTTGGAGGTGTTGGTTCACCGTTTTCATCAACAAGACCTGCTTTTTTGAACAAATCTTTATTATAGATAAGTCCCTGAACAGTCTGGGAAGCATTTACAAAGTATACCTTTCCGTTGATTTTTTCTCTTCCTGTAAGCGGAATTTCGCCGTATTCTTCAAGAAATTCTTTTCCGCCGGGCATATCTTCAATTGCGATAACGTCGCCTTTATTTGCATAGTTAACCTTTGCCTGGTCACCGGGAATGCTTAAGATTTCTGCAACTGTTCCCATCTGCATACCCGATTCAATTACCTTTGCATAATCGTTTAAGTAAAGAGTATATTCGATTTCAATACCCTTTTCTTTACCGATACCGTTGTTGAACTCGTCAACGAGCTGTGTCATGAATTCATGAGTTGCCCCTGAGCTGCTCCAGTATTTGATGGTTACAACATCACCATCGCCATCTCCTTTTTTTCCGCAGGATGCAAAGCACATTGCGAGCATAAGCAAAGCCATCGCCAATGCTATAATTTTTTTCATATATTTTTCCTCCTTTATTTTAACAGATTACTCTGCTAATTTTATTTCAATTACGGTGTAATTTTTACAAGCTGTTTTTCGTCAATCCAGTCAACCTTTGCACCAAGTGCTTCGGAAATAAATCTTACAGGAACCAGAGTTCTGTCGTTAATTACTATCGGTGCTACATCCATTTCCTTTTCAACACCGTTGATTTTAATCTTGTTTGAACCTATAGTAAGCTGAACTGTTGTTTCTTCAATGCCCCAGTTGTCGGAAACAAGTCTTGTTGCCGTTACTGTCTGGGTTGCCTCGTCCCACTCAACCTTTGCACCTACATTTTCAAAAATCTTTCTCATCGGCACCATTGTTCTGTCGTTTATAAGCTGAGGCTCAACATCAAAGTTTACAAGCTGTGTATTTATCATTACCTTGATTGCATCATCTCTGCAAACATAGAAAGGATTCTCGGCATCTCTTGGAACACCGTATTTTATTCCTCGTCCCGAAGATGCAACATAAACAACTCCGAATGCCTGTCTGTCGGCACACATTACCATTGTGGTAACAAGTTTTTCCTTTGCAGTTGCATCATTATGAATGTTTATCCAGGTTTCACCGTTATCTGTGCTTCTGTGAACACCAAGGATACCTTCTCTTGTACCCCATACATAAATTGTTGCAGGAGAATTTTCATCCTTTTCTTTACCGAAGGCAAAGTCTGTTATGGTTGTGAAATCACCTATTTCCTTGAAAAGCTCACCTTTTGTGGTTGAACGGAACAGCTTTCCCTCAGATGAAACAAACACACCTGCGTTTTTACCGAATGAGGTTCTTAAAACATCCGAGTTCTTCGCAAGGCTTTCGCCAAACTGGGTTATTTTGCTGAAATTAACACCAAAGTCATCACTTCTGTAAAGAGCGCCATCTTTGGCGTAAGCATAAAAGATTCCGCCGGATTTTGAATCTGCGGCAAGGAATTTGTTTCTCAGCCATTCACCGCCGAACATTTCAGGCCCGTTGGATTTTACCCAGGTTTCGCCATAGTCAAAGGTTACACATGGTGCAAAACCGGGAGCACAAACAAGCACCGCATATTTACCCGTTTCAGGATAAACCTCTGTTGATATTGCAACGTCGGTTATTCTTGTGCCTGCAAATTCTGCGGGAACAGAAGCAAAGTTTCTCCAGTTAAGTCCGTTATCTGTTGAATATACAATTACTTTTGCCGATGTTCTTACCACAAAATTAGGATTACCTTCTGAAAAAGCTGTTTTCGGAGGTGTTCCCTCTTTTGGCGGAAGCATTATGTCGGGCACCTGTGTTACATCGATAAATCTTGAACCCTTATAGTCGTGGGAAGCAACCATAAGTCTTGCACCAACCGGAAGAGAAATCATATTACTGATACATCCGTGTTCAATTCCTCTTGTATAGTTGCCCCATACGGGGTTTTCTGCGAAAATATCATCTGTCATATAAAAATTCTGCCAACCGCCCATAAACACTCTTTTTTCGTTATGAGGGTCAATATCAATATCGGCAACATTGGCAAAGAATGAACCATACTCAATTCTTGGAGCCTGATGCATTTTTATAACATCATCGGAGAACATTCTCCAGGTATCTCCGCCGTCAAGAGTGTAGTAGCAATACTGTCCGTAAGAACCAACAGGTCCTTTGTACCAGGAGGTTATCATATAATTTGAATTGGTTCTTGAAATTGCAACCTCTGTCCATTTTACATTGTTTTTATCGGGAGAAATGTTTTTCCATACTCCGTTTTTCAAAGTCCACAGACCGAAGTCCATTGTAGCAAAAGCCATTGTGCCGTCGTTGGAGTATTCTATCTGTGTAACCTGCTTACTGTCAAAGGCAAGCTTTTCCCAGGTTTCTCCCCCATCATTTGTTACATATACTCCATCGTTATATACACTTATATAAACTCTTGTGCAGCCGTTTGGTGTTTTTGTGCTTTCATCAATTGCAACTACTCTTGGAGGCACTTGGTTTTTCACCATTTCTGACGGAATACTTAATTCATTCCAGGTTTTACCGCCGTCGGTGCTCTTTAAAACTTCAGGTCCCATTGTTAAACACCATACAACGTTGGAGTTTGCAGGGTCAACAATTATAGGTTCATTTGTAAATCTGAAATCGCCATTTGCATCAAAGTATGCATCCCTTAAGACCTGCCAGGTTTCGCCTCTGTCATAAGACTTGGCAATTGCGCCGATATGCTTTGCACCTTTATCGGAGTTTACTCCAAGTGCCGCATAAACTATATCGGGATTATTCGGGTCAAGAGCAATACCATCAATACCTATGTAAAAACCCATTTTATCGGCAGTAAATTTATCGGTTATCGGGGTCCAGGTGTATGTATCGTCATTCCATCTGTACATTCCGCCCATATCGGTTCCAAGATATGCAAGACCTTTTTCCGTTGGATGGAAAACTACGTGAGTTGTTCTTCCGGTACCTGTTTCAATTACCTGTCCCCAGGCATAAGGCTCGTCGCCGTTTGCAACGGGCGCACTGTCGTTAAGATATGGAAGATTGGTTTCGTCACCATGAAAAACCTCTCTCATTTCGATAATAATATAATCTACGTTTATATTATCCCCTTTAGCAGAAGGGTTCTGTCCGTCAACACGGAATTCAAACCATCTGCCTGATGACTGAAGGTCAAGAACGTGGTTGCCAAGATCAACTTCTGTATATTCCTCATTTGCTGAATAAAGGTCAACCTTGTCCCCTGCACGTCTGTTGTAGTCAGAGAACCAAAGCTGCATTATACCCTGATCAGGTGCTTTTTTTACACCGATTTTAATATTGTAAAGTCCCTTCTGATGAACGGGAACCATCAAACGAACGTAATCGTTTCTGAGCCAGTCTCCGTTCTTTTCTACTGTGAGTTCAACTGCCTTACCGCCTGAAAACTGCGAATTTTCAATAATCGCATACTCTCCCTGATTTTTTGAAACAGTAAGAGCTTCTGCTTCAAATTTATCACAGATATCAAAGCGAACGGCTAAAACGCCCTGTGAAAATGACAGCAAAAGTGCAATTGCAGTTAAAAGTGAAACTATCTTTTTCATATTATTCCTCCCTTACGCATTTATACTAACACAATGTATATTTTATTTCTTTGTGTTTTTTTAAAACATTATTGTGTTTTTTAGGTTTTTATTAAAATACTTCAAAATTAAATATGTGAGCCGTTGAGGAACCATAATCACAGGTTTTCTTCTCACTGTGATAAGTGCTGAGCGGTGTAAACCTTACAGCTTTCGCTTCTTTATCTACTGTATGCTTAATAAATCTCTGATGATTGTCTGTCACTTCAATAACTTTATTCCACTCACCATTTTCATTCATAATTTCTATTATGTAATGCTTAACAAGGCATTTTGGGAAACCAAAGGTTGTATTATCATAGCTTTTCGGGAAGAACAAGGTTGAAGATGTGTGCAATGCATCAGGATTTCCGTCAGTATATTCTCTGTCAAGGTCGCTGTCTAACACAAGGCGAACTCCCGAAATATGTGTCAATTGATCAAAAGTATATGTAATTGCTTTATTGGTTTTACCGAAATACCCGTTATCGTTTCCCCATATACGACGATCAACACCATTTAAAAGTGCCGAAGCATCACCATATTCTGCAGAAAGAGTTGCTTTCCCGGAAAGTGTTGACGGGGTACGGCGTAAACCTGGGATAAAGCAGTCGTCCTCAAGCAGGGCATTCTGTATTTCACTGATTTTTTCTTTCGTTCCTTCCCTCGGAAGAAGATTATTTTTTGCAAAAATTGCCGCCGCAGTACCTGTCGCCTGACCTATCACCCCGATTGTTCCCATTACGCGTGTTGAACTGAACGCCACGTGAGATGCACTTATATTTCTGCCTGCAAACATCAAATTATCAACATTAACAGAGTAAAGTGAACGAAGAGGAATTGCATAAGGTTCGCAGAGTCTTCTTTTCTGCAGATGGTTTCCACCTTTTGCATCCATATAAAAGCCTCCCGGCAAATGATTATCTATCTGCCATCCGCCATATGCTACTGCATCATCAAACTGTTTACTGTTTTCAACATCATTTTGTGTAAGCACATAATCGCCGATGTATCTTCTGCTTTCTCTCTTTCCCGGAAGAAAACCAACCCACTCAAGCTCCCAGTTTTCAGCACCGTGGTCACCATGATTTTTCATATGATCCCACACACCGAAAGCAATTTTTAAAAGCTCATCTCTTATTTCTTCGGTATCATCAATACTGTTCTGCATACCGCCAAGCTCTATCCAGTAAAAATTTGTATTGATGGCATAGATATTATGAGGCTTATTTTTCATTGCCTCATCATCAGGAAAATCGTATGCCCACATTGGCGGTGTATATGAAACAGGATGGTCTGTTTCCCTGCACTGAAGCAAAATGCTCATTCCCATTGTATGATTGTCCGCAACATCAAGCCCGAACTCTTCGCCATATGTACTCTTTGACTCTCTTCCGACAGCGTACTCTGCACCTGTAAGCGGAGCAAGAATACTGTCACCCGAACTGTCAACAAAAATCTTTGCCTTAACCTCGTGCCAAAGATATGTGGTGAGCTGAAAACCTTTTACAGACTCAATCTGTGTTCCGTTCATTTTTGCATCACAGCAGGAACAGTTAAGAATAAGATCAATGTTTGGCTCAAAGCGTACCTTTTCATAAAGAAGAGCATCCCAGGTGCTCCAGTTTCTGGCCGGATTACGGTGCATATTTTCAAGCTGAATTTCTTCCATAATTCCTGTTTCCTGCAAATCACGAACACGGGTACCCGCACCTGATATCCACATTCTGATTTCACTGCTGGCGTTTCCGCCAAGCACAGGTCGGTCGTGCATTAAAGCAACTTTTGCACCGTGACGTGCCGCAGAAATTGCAGTAAACATACCGCCTATTCCGCCTCCGATTACGCATATATCAACATCGTGTTTCTTAACATTTAACATTTTATTCTCTTCCTTTCAGCATTTCTCTATGCATTTTATTTGTTGGGAAATAATCAAGCTTAAGTTCTTTCATTCGTTCGTAAGCTTTGATGCTGTCTGCCGCGCGAAGACACATTTTTAACCCCTGACTTTGTATTTCTTTTACTTTATCCGCCGTACATTCAAAAGGGTCCGAAATCAACAGCGACAGTCCACCATTACCGAGCTTTGCAAAGCTTTCAATTTTATCTTCCTCGGCAAAAATCCAGTGAATGAAAGCTGTCTTTGAAACAGTACGACTCTTCTCAAGCCTTGAAAGTTCCGTAGAGCTGATAACAAATTCATCATCAGAAAATCCGCACTTGTGAAGGTCATAAAACACTTCTTCAATATTATCTGTTTTCAATTCAGGAAATGGTACACCGTTAAAACGTCTGCAGATTTCCAGATACTCCGAAAATTTCGGTATTCTTCTCTCCTCCTCTGAAAAACATTCAGCTCTATTTCCATTTATAATTTGGAAAGCGCATAATTCACTATAGGTCATTTCGCTTATTTTTACATCAATATCGCAGTATTTCTTAATTGAATCATTATGGCAACAGACAAGCACTCCGTCACGGGTGATATGGATGTCCGTTTCAATTGCCCACTGTCCGAAAAGTCCGGCATAATAAAATGACGGCAGAGAGTTTTCAGGTGCCAGAGGCGTGAAACCCCTGTGACTGACAAAATAGTTATTGCGACGCTCAAATATACTCATTTTTATTTCCTCTTGATTTATAAAAATTTTATGTTATAATGAATTATAACACATCACAAATAACAATTCTTCTTTTATTGTGATATTATGTTTTCTGATTTGTGATATTTTTAAGAGGTAGAAATGAAACTATATTCTCATTACAAAAAAAATATGATACTTCCGACCACCACACAAAACTGGAATAACTATGAAATTAACGATTTTCTTCTGTATTCATACAGAAGCACAAAATACGATGCAGGTAATTTCCCGTCAAATCTTCATTACCATGATTACTTCGAACTTATGGTAATTGAAGAAGGAAACATTCGTTATATTTGCGAATCAGAAATTTATTACCCTGAAAAGGGAGATATTATTCTTATCCCTCCGGGAAAGTTCCATATGTCTGCCATCAATGAAAAAACAACACAATACAGCCGTCACGTTTTTTATTTTTATCCGCAGGCTTTTGATACATACAAATGCAGCAGTCTTAATGGTTTTGCAGGTACCGATGTAAAAATGATTACATTCTCTGACCATAACAGAAAACAGGAGGTTATTTCTTTATTAAAAGATATAGCCTCAACTCTGCCGGACTCAACTAAGTATCCGCTGAGTTTAAGTTATATTATTAATTTTTTTTACCTGCTTAATCAAAAAGATGTGCTGCTAACTGCAGATTATGTTTATCTGCCTGACAACATTCACAACATAAAAAAATACATTGATGAAAATTATGCTTCCATTGACTCGGTTTCTCAGGTTGCTGAACATTTTTTTTACAGTCGTGAACATGCCTCAAAGCTGTTTAAAAAACACTTCGACATTACCATATCTGATTACATTCTGCAACGAAGAATTCTTGAAAGTCAGCGGCTGATTTCAAATGGTACTCCCGTTACCAAAGCGGCATATGCCGTCGGCTTCAATTCAATGTCCGCATTTATAAGAGCATTCCGCAAAATAAACAACATGACACCGTCGCAATACCGCAACTCGAAATCTTAATTGAGTTTTTTACGTTAATATGATAATTTATTGTGTTTTTTCGGTTTTTATGATAAAATAAAAAGAAGAGGTGGATTTATGAAAGGAATTTTCAAGCTTGACCGTGATTTGCTTAAAGGTCAGAATATTTCTGTCGACATTCATTATATGGGCGGACATTACAGAAATCACTGGCACAACTATTACGAAATTTCATATTACGACCACTGCAAGGGCGAATGTGTTTTAAACGGTCAGACATATGAAATAAAGGGCGACTGTCTGTTTTTTCTTACTCCTAAAGACTTTCACGAAATAAAGCCCGTAAGAGACAGAAACGCACATTCATACATTGTGGGTTTTACAGAGCATGCTCCCGACAAAACGATACTTGACCAGCTTAACAAAAGCTCCATTGTTTTATATGACGTTCCTTATGAACTGACATCAAAAATAAAGGAAATGGCACAGATATCCGGTAGCGAAAAAAATTTCAAGGAGTTGCATCTTAAGAATCTTCTTAACTGCATACTTATCGGAATACTTGAAAAAGGCGCTACCGTTCCCCATCTTGATGAATCTGTTTCCGATACCATAAGAAATTCGATTTTATATATAATGGCAAATCCGGGTAAAGAAATCACATTAAAATCAATGTCGGCAAAAGCAGGGCTTTCTCCTACCTATTTTTCAGAGCTGTTTCATAAAAACACGGGAATTACCTTTAAAAAATATCTTACACAAACAAGAATAGCCTACTCCAAAAGGCTTATTGAAGAAAATAAAATGAGTATTCTTGAGGTGGGACTTGAATCAGGCTTTGCAACTCACTCGCAGTTTGTCTCAGCCTTTAAATCAATAACCGAAATGACTCCGATTGAATATAAAAAGAAACTAAAAAACAGCAAAGTATAAACCTTTGCTGTTTTTTTAATTATTCAAATATATTCCAGGGTATTTCGCAAGGAGGTTGGGCTGATATGTCCTGCCCGCAGGTCTGAATTCTGTGAGAGAAAAGTCCGATGGGACAGTTTTCTCTACCACCGTATTTTTTATCACCAAGCAGCGGATGTTTGCGGCTTGCAAACTGAACTCTTATCTGATGGCTTCTTCCGGTTTGCAGTTCTGCCAGAACAAGAGAACAGATTTTTTCTTTGAAAATTCCCACTTTAAGAACCTTATATGTAAGCAAGGCTTTTTTCACGCCTTTCCTCTCCCTCTTTACCACAAAGCTCTTGTTTTTGGATGAATCCTTAAACAAAAGGTCTTCCATAGTTCCTTCTTTTTCGGGAAATTCACCCTCGCAAACCACAAGATATTCTTTCTTAAAATCACTGCCGGAGGCAATTTTTCTGCTTATGTCTGCTGCCGCCCCTTTGGTTTTTGCATAAACCATTACACCGCTTACGGGTTTATCCAGGCGGTGCAATGCATATATCTCGCTATTCAGCTGATTTTTAAGTTTTAAAGTCATTTCTTCTTCAGAAGCTGCCCCTGCAGGTTTTATACAAAAAACCACATCGGCATCTTCATATAAGATTTTTATCATAATTTCTCTCCGCCATTTACAAATCTTGTTACATACATATTATATATAACAACAAATTGCCGCTATTCTCTTTGCAGATTCTTTTAGCGACGGAATTAAGGTATATTCGTCTTTTGAGTGAATGTTTTTACACTCAACACCAAGTGAATCCAGCGTAGGGATACCGCACTGCGTTGTATATGCCGCATCCGAACCGCCACCTGTTGAACGGGATGAAAGTTTTGGCAAATTTGTTGATTCAAAAATTTCGTTTGCTCTTTCCAGCAATTTGATGTTCTTATCCACAAGTTCCATCGCATCTCTCATGCTTTCCAAAACAAGCTCACAAGTTGTTCCTTCAACCCAGGAAAAGTCTGCGACTTTTTGCGCAATTTTTTTAACTTCTGAAAGTTCATCTCTGTTTGAAAATCTAAAATCAACCATAAGGACACATTTTTCGGGAACAGTATTTATTTTTGTTCCACCTGAAATTATACCGCAATTTGCTGTTATTCCGTTTTTATCCTTGTACTTTTCCAATTCAAGAATTTTATGTGCTGCCTCGGTTATGGCACTTACACCGTTAAATCAATTTGCGGCATAAGCGGCTTTGCCTGTAATATTAAAAGAATATTCAGCAATTCCCTTTCTTTGCAACACGGCTGTACCGGCAACAGATGGCTCGCAATTCAAAAATGCAACAGCACCCCGGGCGCATTCGCACATATAATCAACTGTGGTTTTATTGCTTTCGACACTGCTTGTTTCTTCGTCGGACTGCAATATCAGTTTTACAGGGCGGTTGGTAAAGCTCTCCTTACTGAGAGCAGCCATCGCCAGAAGAGATGCCACGATTCCACCTTTGCAGTCGGGAACTCCCGGGCCATATATTTTGTCGCCATCAAATTTGACGGCAGGCGTTCCGAAAAGACCCACAGGGTGAACTGTGTCTACGTGTCCGGAAAGGCACATTGGTGGTTCCGTTGAATCGGGATTCATAGTGATGCATATACAATCTCCTGCTGTTTCCTGTTTTTGTCTTTCTGTCTTCCAGCCAAAAGACTCTGCTTTTTTTATGATATAGTCGCTTGCAGCATCCACACCAACCTTGTAACCGGTAGGGCTTTCGATAAGACAGAACTCTTCCAGAATCTTTATGTATTCCTGTTCCATATCGTCTATTCTTTTAAAAACGTTTTAACAGTTAATCATAGTTGTTTCTCCTTTAAAGTTTATTCTTACCATTTTTTGTATTAATTATATTTTTATTACTTGCATTTGTCAAGAAAAAGCAGGAATTCCGGTTCCGGACTTCCTGCTTAATGATGTGAATTTTTTATTCTTCTGTTTCGGCTTCTTCAGTTTTCTTATCAAGGCTGGTAAAAAGTTCTTCAAACTCTTTGCCGTCGATTTTTTCTTTTTCAAGAAGAGCCTGAGCCACAACGTGAAGTCTTGCCATATTTCCTTTAATAAGGTCTTCGCATTTTTTTAAGCCTTCATCGATGAACCTTCTTACTTCCTTATCAATTTCAGCAGCAACCTCTTCAGAGTAGTTTTTGCTGTGACCGATTGAGTTTCCGA
>CAZMHL010000047.1:0-12282 GCA_964566065.1 uncultured Eubacteriales bacterium | reverse complement strand
CGTTAAAGCCCCATACCGCTTTAATGGTGTTTTTATCCATATCCATTGTTTCTGAACCGTAGCACCAGCAAGGTGTAACTGTAAGAGTAATATCTACTCCCTCTTTCTTGAATTTATCGGCACAAGCGGCGGCTTCTGCAACTCTGCCTATTGTTGTGTCGGCAATTACTACCTGAACAGGTTCGCCGTTTGAATATTTAAGATTATCTTCAAAAAGCTTTGCGGCAGCCTTTGCCATATTCATTGTCTGAACCTCTAAAGACTCTCTTACTTTAAGAGGTCCGCGTCTTCCGTCAATTGTTGGTCTTATTCCGATTTTTGGATACATAATAATCCCTACCTTTCTCAATTATATGATACAATACATCGAAAAAAGCTGTCAATTGCTTTTAAGTACGATTTACCGAAAAACACATATTTTTGTTTGCAAAAATCCCATAAACCGCTTTAAAAGTGCATTTGTGCAAAAGAAAAAGCCATCCGAAGATGGCAATTCTTAAATGATATCACAAGCAAAAATATTTATTTTGTCAGCTCCGTAAGTTTCATTGAATTTTACGGTTATTTTTTCAGCATTTAAATTAAGGGGAACTTTAACCAGAGAATAATGGTTATTATCTGTTTCAAAAACCTTTTCGCCGTCGGCAAAAATTTCAAAGTTTTTAACAATTGTTTTTGCCACCTTTACATTTTCAAAATCAAGTCCCTGATGAAGCTTTTGTGCAAACCAGGTCATTTTTTTGTTTGGTGAAATTGATTTGTGTCCGAAATCAAGATCAAACTGAATTCTTAAAGTCCCGATTTCTTTTTTGTTTTCAAATTCAAAAGTAAGCTCATCGCCTTTGTTAAAGACTATCCCATTTTTTCCAGCTGTAGTTCTCGGTCTTTCAACTCCGTTGAAAAGTATTTCTCTGTCACTTTCAGAAATGTTAAGCTTTGCATCTTTGCTTAAAGCTGAAATCTTTCTTGTTTTAAAGGGAAGGAAAATACCGTCATCCATAAGCTTTTGCTGAAGTTCTTCAACAAAGCCGTTGTTTATTTCTCTTGGCATTATGTTTTCACGGACACAGATTCCTACAGCTGTTCCCACTGCCTGACCCAAAAGCGAACAGGTTGCCATAACTCTTGTTGAGCTCATTGCCGCGTGAGTTGCGCTTATGTTTCTGCCCGCAAACATAAGATTTTTTATATTCGCAGAATAAAGGCATCTGTAAGGTATTCCGTAAGGTGACGGAGCAGGCCACATAATTGAAGGACTGTCACTTGGCGCATTTGCCATCATTCCCTTTGGATTGTGATCATCCATAGGCCATCCGCCGTAAGCAACCACATCGTCAAACTTTCCTTCCGATTCAATGTCGTGCTGTGTAAGAACATGTTCTCCCACATATCTTACAGACTCTCTTTTACCCGGCAAAAAGCCTACCCATTCAAGCTCCCAGTTTTCATAGCCGTGGTCACCTCTGTTTTTAAGATGATCCCAGATACCAAAGGCTACTTTTAAAAGTTCGTCTCTTGTTTCTTCGGTAACCTCTACAGGTTCACCCGAGTCACCGCCAAGCTCCATCCACCAGAGGTTACATCCGCTGGTTCCTATTTTGTGGTTACGCATTGTATGATGCTGACCTTCGACATAGGGAATATAAGCAAAATCGTCATCTGTAGGATAAACATTTGCCCACTCGGGCGGAATGAATTTAACAGGCTTGTCTGTTTCCCTTGCCTGAATAAGACAGCTCATTCCCATTGTTTTTCTGTCTGCAACATCGGGACCGAATTTCTCATTATATTCACCTTTTGCTTCTCTTCCGATTCTGTGCTCTGCACCTGTCAACGGAGCAAGAACGCTGTCACCTGAACAATCTGCAAAAACCTTTGCATAGACCTTATGATAGGTATATGTGGTAAGCTGCCAGGCGGTAACGCTTTTTATTTCGTTATTTTCACATTCCGCATCAAGGCAGGAGGAATTCAACAGAAGAGTTATATTTTCATTTTCCTTAACCTTGCCGTAAAGCACACTGTCCCATACGGTAGGCGCAAGATTGGGATTTCTGTAAATGTTTTCTTCTTCAAGCTCTGCAAGAATACCCGTTTCACGGTTGAACTCGCCCTTTGCTCCCCTTACCCACATTCTTATTTCAGAAGAGCAGTTTCCGCCAAGCACCGGTCTGTCCTGAATTAAAACAACCTTCGCTCCGCTTCTTGCAGCGGAAAGAGCAGCTATTGTTCCTGCAAGACCTCCGCCCACAACACAAAAATCAGCTTTGTGTTCTATTGTTTTAAATATACTTTTCATTTTGAAATTCCTTTCAACAAATTATTTCCGTAATGCAAAAATCCCATTTCGTTAGGGTGTGTCATATCAGCTTTGAAAAACTCCGCACGATGAGGCACAAGCTTCATTCCGTCTATAACTTCAACGTCGTAAGCTTTGCAGATTTGTGCAAGAAGAATATGCATCTCATCAAAGCTCATTACTGCATTTTTACCCTTTTCTTCGAGAAGACCTCTCCATACAGGAAGAATTACATACTTTTCAGCATTAGGATATATTTTACAGATTCTCTCAATATAAGCCTTTGCATTGGCAGAAAAATCTCTTTCACCGCTGTGTGCCCAGTCGTTTGTTCCATATGCCACAAACACCATTTCGGGAGTAAAGGGCAGTTCATCACTTGGAACTTCGGCATCAAAAAGTGCCGCTCCGATACCCCGATTCACACTTTCTGCATTTAATTCTCTTGTTACAATATTGGTGTAGGTAAGTGACGGAAACTCCGAGGTGTACCCTTGGGTAATGGAGTCACCGAAAAAGAGAAGCTTTCTTTCCTTTTCTGCCGGTTTAAACATTTCACCGTTAAGAAGAAATTCAGTTATCTGTGCTTCAAATAGACAAGGCAACCATACTGTAACTCTTTTCACTCCGCAACTGAATTCAATCTCTTTTTCTATTGTTCCTGCTTCTTTTACATTGTAACCGAAGTGCTCCTTCATAATGCCATCCACATAAACATCAACAAAGCAGGGAGTCTGAGAAGATGCTACATAACAGTTCATAGAAATTTTCATAAGAGTTGCATCTGTATAAAAATCAATATTTATTCCGCTTGAGGCTTTTCCTTTTTTAAATCTATGTATGTAATTTTCATTTTCTTCAAAATATTTAAACTCTTTGTCTGTGAAACGGTACATTTTAAGAATGCCGTTTTCTTCAAAGGTATTAACCGAACCAAAAACGGCGGTTTTCAGCACATCATTCTGAATCTTTCTCATAAAACCACTCCGTTTTTCTTAAGTTCATCTCTTAATTTATCTGCATCAAGCTTACGCGGGAGACAATTTTCCTTAACAGACATTGCCGCTGCAGTACCTGCCGCCTGCCCCATTGCCATACATGGAGGCATAACACGAATTGCACCTGCGGCTGTTGAATCTGCGCTTACGCATCTTCCTGCGATAAGCAGATTATCAATTTTAAGAGGTACAAGACTTCTGTAGGGGATTCCGTAATAGCTTCCGTTTATGGGAACATACTCATTACTTTTAGGACCGAATCTTCCGTGAACATCAACAGAGTTTGCCGCAATGAATACACTGTCTGCGGGCACTTTTGCCTCAAGCAGATCATCAGCAGTCAGGCGGTATTCTCCCTGAATGTGTCTGCTTTCTCTTATGCCAACGTGGGATGCTGTTGATTTAATTCTTGCATCCTCACAACCGGGTACATACTTACGGAAGAATTTTGTTATTTCATCAGCCTGTTTTCTTCCTTCAATTTCAGCTCTTGTAAGACTTTCATTATCCGTGCTGTCAACACCCATAATTCTTGAAGTATTAACACACCATTCATCCTTTTTGGGCATTCTGAAAAGTCCGATGCTTACTCTGTCAAGTGTCCAGTCCCCATTTTCTCTTGCTTCGCTTACGCGCCAGTGAAGAGAACGGTAATTTACACCGTCTTTGCGATAGAAATTATCAATATTTGCCTGAATGTCTTCTTCAACCTTATCGGTGTCAACATTGCTTATGTGATAAAACATAGTTGCCGGCTGAATAAGTCCCAGTTCTTCATTTCCCATTTCAAAGGGAACACCGCATCTTGTCGCAACATCGCCGTCACCGGTGCAGTCGATAACCGTCTTTGCATTTATAAGCTGAACTCCCGATTTTGAAGAAACGTAAATGCCTTTTATGGTGTCTTCCTCCACAACCGGTTCAAGAAAGGTAGTGTGATAAAGAATCTCCACACCTGCTTCTTCAAGCATTTCATCAAGTACAAGCTTTAATCCTTCTGCCTCAAAAGGAGTTACGTGGTCGTGACCTATTTTAATCCAAGAGGTAAATGCCGTTCCTCCCATAACATCCTTTGGATGAATGGCATAATCTCTTTCTACCATTTTGTTTACAATTTCTTCAAAAATACCTCGGATTATCATATTTTCACCCTTGGCATCGTAGCAGGTCATAAAAGGTCCTACAAGACTCTTGTTGCCATACCGCCACAAAAGCTTCCCTGTTCAACAAGCATGGTTTTAACACCCTGACGGGCAGAGCATATTGCCGCACATACGCCGGCGGGTCCGCCACCTGTTACAAGAACATCTGTACTAAATTCCTTTACAACATTTAAATTCATATCACTATTCTCCTTTCAGCAAATCTTCTTCAATACCAAGGTCCCACACAAGTCTTGAAAGAACATACTTGTCACGGATGTCTTTTGTTGCCTTGAATGTTATGGGCAACAGTTTTTCGTCAACGCCAATTTCGGTTAAGGTTTTCGGCAGTTTAACCTCATCCAGCAGTTTTTCAATTTCTGATGACGACGGAAGCTCATCATTGATTAAACCGATAATTTTATCATAGTTTTCAAGTATTACTTCAAGTCTTGATTTATGTTTTTCCTTGTTGTATTTCTGTTCTTTTTCTTCAAGGGCAATCATTGCATCTGCACCCTTGCCAAGGAACTCTTTTAATTTCAAATGCCATTTTAATGTATCAAACTCTTCGACAAACTTAAGTGCCTTTTCTCTGTCTGGCTTTATGCCTTTCAGCTTTTCATAATATTTCACTGCAAGGTAAGTCCCTACGGCGCACTGAATTCCGTGCAAATCCACATTAAGAGAAAATTCAGCACCTCTCATATCCCATATATGAGAAAAATAATGCTCAATTCCCGAAGCAGGTCGTGAAACTCCTGCATAAGCCATTGCCGCTCCGCAGATAACAAGCCCCTCAAACACGGCTTTTACCGCCTCTTCATTTCTTTCCATAAGTCCCGTTGCATTATCTGTGCATTTTTTAAGGGCACGTCTTACAAGGGAAGCAATCTCCTCACAGTAATATTCACCTGTAATTATATTTGAAATTCTCCATTCAAGGATACTTACGTATTTGGCAAGCATATCTCCAAGTCCTGAAGAGAGCATACGCTGAGGTGCTTTGCAAAGGATGTCCGTATCGCCGATTATAACATTTGCACAGACAGAGGGCAAGGAAACTTTCAGTCCTCCTCTTGTCATTGAAGATGTTGCAGAGGCGTAGCCGTCCATTGAGGGTGCTGTTGCAACTATGACATAAGGCTTACCCGTTGTTGCGGAAAGTATTTTACCCGTATCGTTAATAACGCCTGAGCCGACACCTATGATTATATCGCAGGAGTGGTCATAGTGCATTATTACCGAGCCGACGGTTTTTTCATCGGGCTCGGGCATCTCTTCCTCAAGCACATAGCTTGCATAACTGATTTTTTCACTGTCAAGAATTGAACACACCTGCTCACCCGCCGCCTTGAAGGTGTTTTTATCACCAAATACAAAGGCTTTTTTTGCATTATATTCTTTAATAACAGAAGTTATATTTTTTATTACTCCGCTGCCGGTATAAATTTTATCCACATCAAAGCTGTGCACTTTTCCGCAACTGCATTTTTTATTGTTAAGCTTTAAAAATTCATCCATAATTATCTCCTATACTCTGAAGGTAAAATCCTCCCAGGGGATATTTACCGCTTTTTTATCCTTTATAATTTCATCAATGTGTAAAAGCAGCGGAAAATCTTCTTTTTTTACCGTTCCTTTTTCAATGTTTAATTTTATTGCTCTTGCAACTCTTTCTGCAACAACAAGTGACTCCAGGGTTACACCCTTAAGCTCTGCCTTTGCTTCGTCAATATCAAGTCCTCTGCCAAGAAGGATTCCCACAAGCCTTGTTCTTCCGCCGTAAACGGTTACATAAAGGTCGCCGATACCAACAGATAAGTTTTCAAGAGTAAGGGCACCCTGAAATTCAAGGAGTCTGTGCATTTCTTTCATACCCTGACCGAAAACTGCTGCCTGAGAGTTAAAGTGAAGCTCACTGTCAGGACCGAATTCCTTCTGATTAAGTCCGACTGTAAGGGCAATGCCCAAAGCATAGCCGTTCTTTAATGCAACTGCGCTCTCAATTCCCGTAACGTCTGTTGAAAGGCTGATGTGGTAATAAGAGGTTGTCATTACTTCTCTTAAAAATTCAAGGGTTTTCATATCCTTGCCGCAGAAAGCAACCTCTGTCTGGTCGTGAGCTACAAGCTCATAGCTTGTGCAGGGACCGCCGATAGCATTAAGTGAAAGCTTTTTGCCCATTTCTTCAAGTCGGCTGTTCCAGTAATCGGGGTATGTAATCAGCTTTCCGTCGGGAGTATCAATAAGTCCTTTTGTTACTGTAAGAACGGGAGTTTTTTCATCAATTTCAGGAAGAACAACATCGGCAAACCATTCAACACCAAAGCTGCTTACTCCGCCGATTACCATATCTGCACCTGATAAAGCCTCTTTTAATTCTTCAATCTGATAATATTTCAAGCCCTTTGGAAAATCTTTTGTAAATTTCGGATGTCTGTACATTTTTCTGCAGGCTTCGATTATTTCTCTGTCCAAATGAGTTCCCACCAGTCTTACCTCGTGACCGTTTTCCCTTGCGGGAAAAGC
Organism: uncultured Eubacteriales bacterium; assembly: GCA_964566065.1. Classification (GTDB taxonomy): domain Bacteria; phylum Bacillota; class Clostridia; order RGIG6154; family RGIG6154; genus CAZMHL01. The sequence goes on along the minus strand of CAZMHL010000047.1, from coordinate 5,311 downwards.
AAGAGCAGAGCCCATCATTCCTGAACCCACTATCGTTACAACCGCCATTTTTATTTCTCCTTGCATTTTTATTGATTTTATATTATTATAGTAGTAAATCAATCAGTTTTTGTCAATTAGCAGGGCGGTTTTTGGATTTTTTGAACATTTATTGAATTTTTTCTTTATAACAAAAATCATTTTTTGAACAAAAGGAGGAGTTTTTTATGCCTTTTTATGAAAGAGAAGATAAAATTATAGACGTTCTTATGAAAAAGCAGAGTATGAGCGTTGAGGAAATTTCAAAGGAGCTTTTTATAAGCAGGCCTACAGTCCGCCGTGACCTTATTAAGCTTGAAAACAAAGGAATTATTATAAGAACAAGAGGCGGCGCAACCTTAAAAAACAAATCTGCCGATACCAAAATCCCCTGGATTATGCGAGAGCACGAGCAAAGCGAAGCCAAAAGGCTTATTGGTAAAAAAGCGGCAGAGCTTGTTAAAGACGGCGACACCATTATGCTTGACGCTACCACAAGCTCAATTTCAATTATCCCCTACCTTGCGGATTTTCACGACATTATTGTTATAACAAGCAGTGCAAAAGCTTCAATTATGCTGGGGAATATGGGAATCAAAAACATAAGCACCGGCGGAGTTATGATTGAAAAATCCTACTCCTTTGTAGGTGACGATGCAGAAAGAACAATTAAAAGCTATAATGCTGACATTTTATTCTTTTCCTGCCGCTCCATTTCAGAAGACGGTTACATCTGCGATAACTCCCTTGAAGAAAATGCCCTAAAAAGAGCGATGCTGAATCATTCAAAAAAGAAAGTTTTCCTCTGCGACAGCACAAAGCTGAACAGAACCTCTCTTAACAACTTATGTCACATAAGTGAAGTTGACGAAATAATATGTGAAAAAGAATTACCCGAAAATCTCAAAAGTATGCTAAAAAACTCATACCGTTAAGGTATGAGTTTTGTGATTGTTTCAACTATAAATACTATAAAACAGGAAACCGCCGCAACGGTGAGTAAGCTTTTTCCGAAATATGCAAGTACCAATGCAACAACTGTTGCAGCGGTTGCAGACAAAATTGACGAGGTTGATGAAAAAATTGCCGGAATTGTCATTACCGCAAGAACCGCATAAGGAATGTAATACAAAAAAGAAAGCAGAAATCTGTTTTTTATTTTCTTTTTTATGAGCACCAAAGGGAGCATTCTGATTAAGTAGGTAACGCCTGCACAAACCACAAGATAAATTATAAATTTACCGGTTTCCATCTGAATCCTCCACTTCTATCGGCGCAAAGTGAGCAAAAAGAAGGCTCGCTATACCTGCGCAGAGTATTACTTTAAATCCGCCGGGTACACTTTTAAAAAAGGGCAGATATGTAAACACACAGCTTAAAACAACCGCAAACAAAACGCAAAGGGCGGTTTTTGAATTCTTCTTCATTTCGGGGGTTACGATTGCAACAAACATTGCATAAATTGCAATACCCAGAGCCGAAACTACGCTCTGAGGAAGAATGTTACCCGCTCCGGCACCGAGAAGTGTTCCAAGGCTCCAGCCAAGATAAGGAGTTAAAATAAGTCCGTATAAATATCTTCTTCCCACAAGCCCCTGTTTTCCCGAAGCTACACCGAAAACCTCGTCTGTATTTACAAAAGAAATTAAAAAGCGGTCATAAAGATGCACGTTATCCGCAAGCTTCTGGGACAAAGATACCGACATAAGCGCATACCTTAAATTTATTACAAGCTGACTTACCGCAAGCTCTAAAAGAGTTCCGCCCATTGTCATTATGGGAACCGCCGCAAGCTGACCTGCGGAGGTTACGTTTGTCATTGAAACCAAAAGTGCCTGAATAATTGAAAGTCCGCTTTCGGTTGCAAAAATGCCGAAAGCAAAGGACACGGAAAGATACCCCAGACAAATGGGTATTCCGTCTTTTATTCCGCTTGAAAATTTATTGTTTTTCATAAGATTCCCTTTATAAATATATTTTCCTGAATTTATCTCCAAAATGGTTCATTGAATTGTTAAAAAGAATATTTTCTTTGTCTTTATCGGAAATATCGGCAAAGGCAATTCTTCCGTACTGAAAGGCGCAGGAATAAGTATCTGTTCCAAAAAAGAGTTTTTCTGAACCAACTTTTTTAACTGCATATTCGATTATGTTATTCATATAGCTTGTGCTTCCCGAGGTGTCTGTAAAAACATTGCCATGCTTGGCATTTAAAATTGCCTCAATATTTTCAACGCTTCTTAAATGGGCAATTATTAAATTCATATTTTTATACTTGTCGGCAAACAAAGGCATTTTTAAAATATCCTTAGGATGCATTACCGCAAAAGCGTTTTTCTCATTGGCGTAGCTGAAAATTTTATCGCCATATTCCATTATGTCATATTCGTGAGCGGCAGGATTGATTTTAATACCAAGGCACTTATCGGACTTCAGCATTCTGTCTGCCTGAACAAAGGTGTCATCCTGACGCGGGTCTATTACAACCCACTGAAAAACTCTGTCATTTTCCTTCGAAAGCTTGTATGTATATTCATTCTCTTTTACAATTTCCCTGTCCGACAAAACCGACGAAAATGAAGAAAACACTCCGCCGAGAATATTGCATCTGTCGTAATCTTTAAGAAGAGAATCAATGTCTGCAAAATAACACTCGTTAACCTTTGTGTCATAAGGCGAACCGTTATTAAAATGAGAATGCATATCTATTGCTTTCTGATTGAAAATCATAACAACACTCCTAATTTAATTATTCTAAAAATATTCTACAATAATGATGATTTAAAGTCAATAAAAAGCTCTGCGGAAACAGAGCTTTTTATATGCTAAAATTCAATTTTTAAATCTTCGAGGAAATATGCACATGTATGTGCCCTGTTCTTGTATTTATCCGCAACGTCAAAACGGATATATCCGTCAGTTGGAAGAATTTCAAATTCAACCTTGTTTACGCCGTCGGGATTTTCCGCAAGTGCCTTTTTAGTTCTTCTTCCCTTTGTTGAAATTACAGCAAATTCGCCCTTTGAGAAGGTAAGATATGCTTTATTGTCTTCAACATAAAGCTCGTGTATTTCAGGTCCCGTTGAAGCATAAAGAGTATGTTTTTCCATTGCATCAATTATTGTGTTGTAGTCAAGTTTATCAGCATTTATCATCGTCCATCCGCCGCAACAGTCCTTCATACCGTGATTGTCATCTGCCGCAACACAGGCAATTTTCTGTCCTGATCTTAAAAAGTCTTCGTACGAATGAATGTTATACTCAAAACGACCGCTGGTGCTGCTTGAGTAATTAAAAACTTCAACTGCCCAGAGACCTTTGTAACCGATATAATCTGTTGCATTTTCAAGAGACCAGGTAGGATGATTGTATGTAACAAGAAAACCTTTATCGTTTGCAATCTTTATCATTTCGGATACACCCTCTGCGGTGTAAACTCTTTCATATTCTCCGCAGGAATGAACAATTCTGTCTTTGAAGAAATCCTTTATATAGTGGTCATAAACGGAATTGTAGCAAGGAGTGTCAACGTTTTTCGGCTCCTTTGCGATGAAGTTAAAATGAGCAACCTTCATATCGGTTTTAACCAGGGTTGAAAGCTCGGGATATTCCTTAATTGCAACCTCGCAGGATGTAAGAGCAAGAAAATTTTCGTCGTTTAAATTAGAGTTATCAAGCAAATGCTCGTGGTCGGTAAATGCGATAACCGAATAGCCGTTTTTCTTATAATGCTCTTTAACCTCCTCAGCGGTATATTTACCGTCGGACTGCGTTGTATGACAATGAAGGTTTGCCTTGTAAAAATTCTTTGATGAGTCAAGTAATACTTTTTTCACAACATCTGCTCCTTTTCAAAAAAAAGCGTGTCAAATACAGCTATTCCTTTGACACGTCTCCGATTCTCTGCACCTGTTAAATTCTATCAAATAAAAATCCGTTTGTCAACCTTTGAGAATTTTATTAAATAAAGCATCAAAAAGCGCATCACGTTTTATGTGACAGACATATCTCATTGGCAGTCCGTTTTCATTTTCTTCGTACTGATTGTCATAGGTCGGAACAGGTGCCTTAATTACCCTTGATCTCATAAAAAAGTGTTTTATTAAACAAGGTCTGTTCCTATACAAAAACAGACCTGATTAAATATTTCGCTGTCATATTTCTAAAAGTTCTTCAAAATCATATATGTAATAATCCGCAACTTCTTTCATTTCGTTAACGTATTCCTCTGAAGATTTATCGTAAACAGCGCAAACCTTCATTCCGGCAGACTTTGCGGTTTTATCGGCGTTATAGTTATCATCAAGGAACAAAACCTCTTCAACAGACTTACCAAGTCTTTTTGCCGCCTGAACATATATATCAGGGTCAGCCTTTGTGGTACCGAAATCATCACAGGACCACACGTTATTAAAAAGAGCATAAATTCCGTTACGCTTTAAGCATATATCAAGCACGCTGTGAGGACTTGCGGTTAAAACATTAAGGTCAGCACCGTCCTCTTTGAGCTTTTTAAGAACTGCTGCCACATTTGATTTTGCCGGAATGCTATATGCATATTCATCATAGGAATATTTGTTCATTAAAGCAATGATATCCTCCTCTTCCATAGAAAGACCCATTTCCCTGAAATACTTTGCGGTACCAACGTAGCCAAGCGGTGTGATTATTTTTACGATATCGTCACCGTATTTTATATTATTTTCCTCAAGTATTCTGAGCATAACGGAAACATAGGCAGGCATTGAATCAACCAGTGTTCCGTCAAAATCAAATAAGTATGTTGTGTGTTTCATTTCTCTTTTTCTCCAATCTAAAATCACATACGGAAATTATAACACTAATAAGAAATATTTTCAATATGAAAACAAAACTCCGGGGGGTAATGTACACAATATTATTTTGTCGCATTTTAAAATGCTGTTTGCAAATTTTATTGAAAAAAGACTATTCCGGCGGTGTCCTCGAAAGGAAGCTGCCGCAGTTATATTCGCCTTTGGCGAGTGATATTGCTTCGCAGTGATATACGGCTGCGCCGTGTGATATTCGGCTTCGCCGAGTTTTGGGGCAAATATAATATCACAAAAGCCGACAGGCTTTTATATCACTTTGCCACAAGACAAAATATCACTGCAAACGGTAGTTTGCAATACCACTTTACAAGCCGAAAAAAGGATCTATTGTTTTCTTTCCGCTCAAAGCCGCCTTGCGGTTCGATTCCATCTTATTTAAATTCAAGTCATAACCACCCGTAAAACGGGTGGCATGCACTAAGCCTATAAGGCTATTTTGT
>CAZMHL010000046.1:12349-12440 GCA_964566065.1 uncultured Eubacteriales bacterium | reverse complement strand
AGTTGTAGAAAGCCGTTTGGCCCATGGGGTTTTAAAATCCGGGCGTCGAAAATGTTCAACAAAACTGCTGTCGGAAATAGTCAACAAAACT
>CAZMHL010000046.1:0-12249 GCA_964566065.1 uncultured Eubacteriales bacterium | reverse complement strand
GCTGTCGGAAATGTTCATCAAAATGTACATTCAAAACTGCTGTCGGAAATGTTCATCAAAATGTACATTCAAAACTGCTGTCGGAAATGTTCAACAAAACTGGCAACAAAAAAGAGCCATTGTAAAATCATTTACAATAGCTCTTATACATAAACCCTTATGCAAGCAGTTGCCTATATGTGAAAGGAGAATACACTATGAAAAAATAGAGGAAGAAATATAATGCATAAAGGGGTTTACCAAAGTAATTTAGTAATGGTACTACCAAACATAACCGATAATTCTATTCACAAGGGCTTGAACCTTATCATAGTCAAACCCCTTTATGGTAACACTTTCTCTTCTTTTGTCTCCTGTACCATGAACGCCATTTATGCATTCCAAAGCAGTAACAATTTCCTCTAATGAATACTGCAAACTGTTATCAGTAATTGAATCAGGAAACCTTAATACACAATCCCATGGATAATTGTAATAATTTTGCGTACAAATTTCTTTCCCGCTACTATCTCCTGTTTTACCGTCATAATCCCAATGCGCCCCGGTAACTTTACCAGAAGAGGTATAAATCTCCGTATGATGGACATGATTAAGCAGAATATCACCTACCTGCATACCCGCTCCGTTAGCCCGGTTTACATCCCGTGTAACGTCGATGAAACCTGCTTTAATAAAAGCATCGTACATGTTGCCAGTATAGGACGCGCCATAGTCCTTTACCGGAATGCCGCTGTTGTTGACAACAGAGATAACCAGACTACTACAGTCATAATCAGGATTGCCCCAACGATGGATTTGACTATAACCGTAAATATCATCAATTGCAATTGAGATTATTTCGTCAACATATGCTCTTACTTGTGTGTTTATAAATACACCCCCTTCTTACATAAAGTGATAATCTCATCCTTTTCTTCCTTCGTTATAGCAACGTTAGTAAGCATGATATCAAACTCATAATAGCCTGTATGATTGCTGACAAGGCCAAATTCATCTAATGTCCCTCTTATGTTACCAGTAGTATAGATATGGTCACAAGTCCATTGCTGAATATAGGGTGTTTTATCCATAAGCAAATATTCATTATAAGTATATTTGCCGATTAAGTTCTTATCTAAGGTAAGCAAATATGGAACATCCATAGCAACCCTACATGTAACAGTATCGATTAAAACATCATTTGCCGATATACCAACTAAAGCCTTTCCGGTAATTAGCTCTACCTGATATTCCAAAGACACGGTTTTATTCATATACTTAACAGGGTCAAGTTCAATAAAGCCATAGAACGGAACGAACATCTTTAATTTGGTATTGTCATAGTCAAGGTTTGAATGCCAAAATTCATATAATTGTACGCTACCACAATCAACCGTTACATAGGGATATATGATAGTGGGGCAAGATTCACCTGTCCTATAACCGCCTAATACTATTTCTGCGTTAGGGGCTGTAGTTAATGGCACGTAAACCTTCATTAAAGATAATACAAATTGCCCTAAATCGACATCTTTAAAATAGTATGTCTCATTTTCGCTAAAATCATATCTCATATTGGCGATTGCTGTTAAGTTAGCCAATGAAGGGGCATATACATTAAATACACCAAAATCTTCAATCTGAGGAATAGCCTGTGTAACACCATGCATAACAACGTCATGAATCAGGCCGTCTCCAGTGTCATAACTCCACTCATAGGAAGTAGGATACACTTCCGTGGGGTCTGTTGGTGTCATATCCCGCCGTACTTGTGTTGCCCATGCTGTAAAATAAACCACATAAGGCGGGGTTTGGAAGTACAAACCATCTTCTGCCACTGCTTCAAGTGATATCACGTCCCCATCATAGTACTTGGTGGTTTCGGCAGGATAACCCGTTGCCCCTGACAGGTCATAAGTCACGGTAATGTAATGGTCTTCCGTTGCCGTACCTGCCAAAGTAACATCGGATATTGGCGTTACTGTACCCTCATAAACGCCCCCAGAAAGGGTCATAGAGGCACCATCAATGGTAGGCGGTGTAATAGCACTATAATGCGCTAGAGGTGTCAAATAGAGCGTCGTAGCGGCGTTATACGGCAACGTAGCCACAGCAGGAGACAAGGTAAACCCAGATGTATTGTCAATCAAATTCACTGTAGCAGGGGCTACTTGTGCTGTTGCTGAGATGGTTGTGTTGCCAGTAATAGTAACAGACCCTGAAACAACGTAGCTCCCCGGGGTATATGTCGTGGCATACGTTGTATCATCCGGGGTAACCATAGCAGGGGGGTTATCAAATAGCTGATATCCTGCGTCAGGTGTAAAAGCTATGTTAACTACAGTACCTGCCACAACAGACACTTGATTGTAGTCGGCAGTACAGTGATTCAGGTCATATGTAATTGTATAGTAAACAGGTGACAAATCAGCTGTTGCGGAAATTGTTGTATCATCCGTGACAGTGAAAGTACAGGTATAAGAATCACCTGACTGTATCCACGTTCCCGAACTACCTGCAATAGTGGGCGGGGAGTTAAGCTGATATCCATTGTCCGGGGTAACAGTAGCTGTTACCTGCGTTCCGCTTGCGTACTGTGTCCCGGAAGTTATATTACATGTACAGTGCGATAGAGACGTTGAAACCGTATAGTAGGTAACTAAATCTATAGTAAATTCAGCTTCAGTTGCAGGAAATACCACGGCATATGGGTAAGTTGCGTTAGTTGTATAAGTTCCTCTAGAATCACTATCGGAGTACGCTATATCGCTTGCGTTATTATCAGCCGCAAATGTAGTCCAGTTAACCTCAGTCCAATATTGACTACTTTCCAGCAAGTTAACACAGTCTGCATATGTATTATAGTAGCTGTCGAGAGGGTCTAAACCGGGAGTACCTTTAAAAAAACGGCACTCTGATAAAAAAATAGGCCGCTTGTTGGTTTGCGGTACAATTTCAACCTTTTCAGTTCTTGTAACGCCTAAAGAAGTGTTAATCTTTATATAGCTGTCTCGGCTTGCCCAGTTGGTAATTTGGATAGAAAACCATGCCGTATTTCCGGTAATGGGTTTTATGATGTAAAAATAATCAGCCACTACTCAACCACCAAATTCCTTTCCCCCTTGATACCGACAAGCACGAAACTGCCGTCTGTAAAGGGATTATCAAAGGTATATGTTGCTTGCAGTCGCTCCCTTAAGTCAACCGGGGACATAGCCCCGGGGACATACTGAGGTGGATTTTGACCGTATGTAAAGAAAGCTTGACAGGCCCTTATTTCAGGTGCATAAGTACTCAATACGTCTTCCTTGCAGTATATATCCAAAACCCCGGTACGGAACTGGTTAAAGCTCCTGATAAAATAGTTCCTTTCCCATTCAGGAACCACCAAATAATTAAGCTCCTTAGCATCCTCAATATGTTCGGTGATTCTAAATGTGGGCCTTAATAGGTCAAAATCCCTGTTTAACTCCCCATTAACAACAAGTTCATCCTGTAGAACTTTAGAAAGCATATTATCAGGGGAGACAGTTGAGTATAACTTAATCACCATAGATACAAAAAGGGCAAGTATCCCGGCGTTGATACTTGCCCACTCCTTTCTACTCTTTATTATGCATTGCCGTCATCTACATAGAAGACAACGAAATTCTCGTTCAAGTCGTTGAAAGAGCCCATATCACACTTGTAGAAGTTGTTATAGAACTCTCCCTTCGGGTTATAGTTGGTGGTTACCCTGCGTTCCAGATTGCATACCCCCAAAGCATCATGGTCAAACATAACAGCGAGAATGCCGTCCTGTGCAACGGTTTTACTGTTGTCGCTTGCAAGGTTCACGTTGATTTTGCTTGTGGAAGTGAAAGCAAAATCCGTTCCGCTCCCCTGCCAGAAAGGAACAGTCTCAGCATCAGGCAGTTGCGTAAACTCGTTATGGAAAGTGTCGCTCTGCAAGTATGCATTTGCCGCCGCTTTAAACTCAGACAGCATAACAACATGGAGCATATCCCTAGGTGTAAACCTGTCTTTACCGCCTACGTTAAAAAGCGTGGACATGCGGGAAAGCCTGTCAGTGTAAAGAGCCATTTGCAAAGAAGCATACCGAATGAAATTAGGGTCGTAAATAGCATCAGCCGCCGCTAAGGTCTCACTAAACTGAGTGTTATACCCGTCCAAAAGATTAACAGCTTTCAGCCCCGTAGAATCTGCGTCGATAGTCTCAGCAATCATGTTGTTGATTGTAGACATGATGAGGCCGTCAATCTTTACCGTAAAGCTCTTTTCAACCGCATTGTAGAGCATGGTAAGAAAGGCGTTAATCTCACTCGCACTCGAAAAGCTTTCTCTTACCTGCCTTTCTGTGAAAGACATTTCTACTTCGAAAGTAGATTTGGTGTTAAAGAACTTGACGGTAACTGTAGGCTTATGAAAGATGTTGGGGTTATAATCCTGTCCGTCCGTCAATCCCCAACTGGCATTAGATACTGCCGTCGGCAGTTCCGTGGAAATCTTCTGTACGACAGCGCCATACTCAAAAGAATCCATAAGGACAGAGGGGACGTTACCGGAATAGGGACGGGCTACAAATATAACCTTTGCAATCCGGTCAACAAGGCTCTTGACGTAGTTATCTACATCAGTTGCCGAAAAAAGAGCGTGTCCAACATCAACAATGTTGCTAAGGTCTTCGGCAACTACAGTAGTTTCGCCTAAAAACTGCTGAGTGATACTGTTGACCAGATTATAAATCTGTTTTACCTGCATACACAAGCTCCCTTCTAATAAACATTTAAAGTGATAAACTCTTTTATGTCATTCAAGGTAATATTCAAAAAGGATAGTTGCCTGAATGATATTTCGGCTTGAATAAGCCTATTTGGTGTTAAGTTCCCTACTCCCCGCTTATTATATGTGGTTGTGGAACTTATGTCAACTGTAGAATCTTCGGAAGTTGATGTATTGTGCGATGTATCGTCGGCACCATCTTCACTGTCAAACCCATAGACTTTACTTGCCTCTTCCCTGCTGTTGGTTGCTTCTCTTGTCGTTGTCCCTGCTTTGGTAATGGTATACCCTGATACGACAGGAGTTAAAACATCATAGGAGATGTTCATTGCGTCCTTGATTCTCTTCCAGTTATCGCAATAGCGATTCATAATAAGGTAGGCAACCTTAAGTGGGTCTTCTTCCGAAAAGGTTACCACAGGGGAACAGATTCTAGTTCCGCATTTTGATAAAAGCTCTAAATCTAAATCCGATGGTTCGATAGAGCCAAAAAGATAGGTATAGTCCGTTGGGGCTACCGTCTGAATAGCCCCGTACACCCCATTTTCTAATGGAAACACTTCTTTAACTGTCTTCATCTTTTTTGTTCCTTTCGTCTTCGTCTTCGTCCTGTGTCGGTTCTTCCTCTTCCCGTGTAGGTTCGTCTTCGTCCTGTGTAGGTTCGTCTTCGTCCTGTGTCGGTTCTTCCTCTTCCCGTGTAGGTTCATCTGGTAAACTGGACGATACTCCAATAATGTCAAGTTCCGTATTGGCTGTTGCAGTTTCCTTTTCCTGTTCTTCATGAAGGGTCTTCCATGCGCTCCCCATGTCTACTTTAATTTCAGTCCCAAACATATGGTTGATTGCATCAACAAACCGGAGACGTTCATTGTACATATTGTCAACAAATGGCAGGATAGCATCGACATTTAGAGCTATTTCACCATCATTCAGCCGTTCCCGCTTCATATTGAAGTTGGCGTTAAGTCCCAATTCATTGAGCAGACTTGCCTTTTCATACTGCATCAACTCGATGTATTGAGTTATATAAGCTCCGCTCCCTGTCGGGGGACTTTGGAGCCGTACCCCATCAAAGAAAGCATTCTCTGCAATGATACTATAGTCTCCGTCCATGATTCTTTGCATGAAAAGTTCTGCACTTGCTTTCGTCTTATCATCGGGAGCCGATATCATATAGGAAACTCTATGCAGGATTGCCATAGTATTTACAGTAAGTTCCAAATCGCACATTTTAGCGGCAGACCGAAGAATTAAAGGAAGTAAACCTAACGTCTTGAAATCGTTCTTGCAGAGTATGCCATCAATGCCAATTTTGTAAGTTTCAGACAGGTTTAACCATGCATTCGCAACGGTGTAAAGAGTAGGTCTGTTATAGGCGTCCATTTCCCCGCCGGGGCTACCGGAAAGAGCATACAGACTACCGTCTACTTCCGTTACAAAACACTGTCCGTTCTCCTGCAACATTCGCTCTAACTCTTCCCCGGGTATGGTATCGGGAAGACCATCATATACAAAGCAAGCTTGCATCTTGTCCAGATAGCTACAGGTAAAAGAATCAATATACCTGTCCTTATTCTTTAAAAAGGATTTTGCGTACTTATAATCCAAATCTTTCTTACTCATTCTTTACACCTTCTAACTTATCAATAAGCTTTACTAAAGCCAATGTATTGTTCTCTACCGTCTTTCGTAGTTCATCCATTTCTTGCTTATGCAACTTGTTTTCTTCGTTATTCATATACAAAAGCAGAATAGACATAACAATAGGAAAACCAACTGTGGAAACCGCTGTAATAACTTCTTGCATCATTTCACCTCTTTAAGTGGCAAATTGATTAATCTGTGACTGCCTTAGATAGTTCCGTACTACTTCCCCGCATTCATTATTTTGAAAGAATACTTTGTCCGTAGCATAAAACATAGCAATCTTCTTTTCAAGTTTAGTTGCACTTGACATTAAACGCCTATGTCTATTTGGTAACTCACTGTAATCTAGGCTGTAAATTATATCTGATTCAGGATTATAAATGGGAGTAGTCTTTTCATGGACGTAAGTAAAAAGGCTATCATCCTTCTGTATAATCTCGCATTGTAAAAGGTTGCCGTTAAATTCAATAAAATAGGTAAGTAGTATATCAGTTGGTTTATACTTCACTGATAAGTGAGGATAGATAGCCATTTCCCACTTACCATTAATTATCATCTGTACAGCAGATGAATCATCAAAAGCAAAGTACTTATTGCTTTTCTTTTCCTTTGCTATGCTTTCGGCATACTCTACAGCTATAGTAAGTTGGTCTCCAAACTTATACAGGTCTATGGTACCTTGCTCCATATCCTTTACATGTGTCAGACCCATTTCTTTAAAGTAGGGGCAAAACTTGTTTACTGTGTTGCCGAACATAAAGATTTTAACATCGTTCCTATTTCGTATTATAGTTGAAAGCACATTTAAAAACAAGATGAATTCATCTGGTAGATAATACTTTCTGGTTAAGAATTCATCGAAAATAACCGTTGTGACATTGGGATAAGAGGTACTTTTATCATGCTCCATATCAGATAATGCAAATGAATACCCCATAGGCGTTTCCAGTGATACCCACTTATTTAGGTCATTGTCCCAATTGGAAAGATAGTACCGTCCATTATAGAAGACTACACTTTCATATTCTCCCCTTGTCGCTTTATAGATATCTCGATTTTGAATCAAAGGGGAAAAGAGGGTATCTCCCCTCTTTCCCTTGATATCTTCTTTCCACCGCCTGATTACAGCAAATTGTTTCTTATACCCTGACTTATAGAATTGCTCTACAGCATAGAGTAAACCTGCATATGTCTTTCCGTTGGAACGTTCTCCTATAACAATATTATAATCGGCATTATATGATAGTATATCTCTCAAAGAATAATAACTTAATTTATCCGTTGTCGTAGCCCCCTTGCATATTCGAATAACATAGCTAATGAACTGATTTTATATGTTGTTGGTTCTAGATGTACACTTGTCTTTTCATGAAATTGATAAGTCTTGCCTAAGTAGTCCGTTACTTCCCCCATGGTTTCATCATCGATGTAAGTATGTAACAGCTTTCCGGTATAGCTTGATGGGATTTCCATACTATCTGTAAAAGCCTTGAAAATTGCACTTGCGTCATAATCATACTTTTCCAGTAAATAGGGTATCGCATCGAACTTATTGACGCCAGAAACCGTCAAGGATAGCGGGTAAAGCTTATCTTTGTTTTCGTCATATAAGACAGGCTTATGCGTTTTGGCAACCTTCCCGCATGGACTGTAAACCATGTATCGTTTTGCTCCCAAAGTCTTAAACCGGGGATACACGCCCTCAAAGTCAAATTGTCCTAAATATTGCCCTTTGTGGCATACCTTAGAAATATCAATCTTATGATATTCACAAGCTCTTTCCAATTTACCTTTTATCCTGTCCCTGTACTTATCAAAAAATGGAAGATACTTTTCATAGTTTCGTATCTTTAAACTGTCAGTATCACTATAACAATAATCGTCCCCTATAGTCAATATTCCCGCCCACAAGTTTCTTCTTGCATAGGCAGTTATAAAAATGGCCCATGGGAAAAAGATAAAACGGTTTGATTTGTCGTTGTAGTCTTGTAACGCTTTTAACAGTTCTTCATTTGTGAGCTTTCTACTTGTCCACAGGTTTTCCACATTATCAACGTCAAATGTGATTACATCCTTTATAGGGTTCTCCCCTGACATACCATAAGCCCCATTGACTAGAGCTTTGGCAAGCGAGTACTCTAATTCTTTTCCCTCTATGCCCTTTAGAGTATTTTTATTTTCATAAAACTTAAGCAGACATTTTACAAATTCCGTGGGTAAATAGCCACGTTCATAAGCAAAACATGTACCTATCTTTATTCCGTCCCATTTATACGTTTTTTCGATGATTTTAAAATCAACGTCTGTAACCACCATAGAGACTGTACTTCTGTCATTAACTCCCACTAAACGCCCATTTGATACTATTGGGGGTTTAATCTCTTTTCCGTTTATATCCTTCCCATATCCATTTACAATAATGCACTTTGACATGGAAATATAATTATCAGAAAAGAACGTTGCATCTAAATGCGTAAACTCCACAAAGAAGACTAGACAATATTGCTTCAAGTAGGCTTGTAGTTGGTCTAAACTTTCTATCGTTACCTTTACTCCTCTTCCCATAGGATACTTTTCGGTAACCATAACAGCAGGATAAGAAGAGACTATATCAAAACTTGCAATATTCTCTAAAGTACAATCTACATATTTGGGGTTTGCGTGTGTAAAACCCCCCATATAGGCTTGATTATTAAACTTGTATTCTGCAACAGATGTAAAGGAAAGTGTTCTCATTAATGCAATGTACTTGTAATTCTTTGTATTTGTCCCCGGAAACTTTAATGTCTCACTTCTAAAAGTCATACGGGCTACACCTGTACTAGTATATGGAATTTTCGTTATGTCTCCCCATTGTTCAATTTGTTCTTGAATGTAGTTAGAAACTATTCGAACATCGTTTACACAGTATTGTATTTCTTGCTCTGACAATGGCGTTAAAGAATGCCTAACTAAAGTATAGTCTAAGTCTCCCACAAGCTTCTTTGCTGGATACTTATGCAATAAGCGTTTACCTACATTCGCAAGTGACATTTGCGATAGCATGTAACTGCATCTAAACTCAAACCCGCTTGTAGTAACAAAATACAATGCATTCCTCATGTCAGTTGCAAACATATCTTTTATGGTGACTTGCTTTTGGATAAACCCGCATTCATATGCCAGATTATGGACGTATATGATTAACCGTCTTTCCTCATAACATATTCCCATTAAGCTTTTTAATGCTTTCAACAGCATCTTAAATTCAGCCCATGTACGCCCAATAAAACATCTACCATTAAGATTAACTTGCCAAACATACATGGTAGCTACCTTTACAGGGTCATTTTCTTTACCTAGTCCGCAAGCTCTATTTTCCCTCACTTGTGCTTCTTTTTCTTCATAATTACACTGTGTTCCATCTGACTTTAAATAGAATGAGCTTGTTTCAATGTCAAAAGAGCATGGTATATTATAGTAATACAGTTTGGTATATTTTCCATCTATCATGGAGCCGCCGGATACCAACATGGATTTATAATCAAACTCCTCTAACACTTCATTCACTTGTGAAGGATTGAAAATGCGGCTATCGTCCGGAATAAACATCAGTCTAGGAAACTTCCTAATATTTCATCTATGACTATCCCGGCCAAGTCATTACTTGCATCTTGTATTGCTTGCTCTACAGCTTTAACAGCCTCTACACCATCTCGTTCCATTTGGTCTTGTGTTCGCTCTATGTAATCAGCAAACCTTTCTATATAGTGAGCATACCCGCTCCGCATCAATCGTTCGTCGATGTACCCTAAATCATTTACAAAGCTGTCTTTTACTTTCTCCCATACTTCCTCAGGTAACTTTCTGCCTAAATAGCTTTCTGCGTTTTCCCTGAGAACCTTTTCTACTTCCCTTGCTCCTGCTACAGTTGAGGACGTCTGGTTTAGAAAAGCAATTGCCCGTTTATAGTCTTCCTTGATATCTTCCCAACTGCGTACCGCAGTTGACCCATCATCAAAATATATCTTTTGTGTGAAGTAAGTTCTTCCTGCATATGTTTCATGCGCCCCGGTTGTTAAGCTCCCTAAAGCTTGATAAGCAGGTGACGTTTTATAAAGTCCACTATCTTTCAATCGGTTGATTCTGGTATTTGCCTGCTTAAAAATCTTATTTACTTCCTTAACTAAATCGGGGGAGCTTTCCGCACTATCTTTTATCGCTTTCGATAGTGAGATTTTGAATTTAGGGTCTTCTACCGTCTTCCATTTGGTAGTTACTAGAGCCATATATTCACCCCCAAATAGAAAGGGGGCAAGGCAACTTTTCGTTACCTTGCCCCTTTCCCCGTTGCTTAACCAGTAAATTCAATATTCAGTTGTCAAGGTGCGATTGTTGTGTTGGTTGCTGTTGCCCAAAAAACCCAAACTGATTATACCAAACTGCAACTCAGTTATCAATCAAAAGGAACGTCCTCACTATCATCCGCTACCGTTGCGCTTTCTACCGTCGGCTTCTTTACACCGTCCGGTTGCGGCATTTCTACAACGTCTTCCTTCCACCCATTAGGCAAGTCAACCCATTCAACGGCATAGCAAGGCCTTGCGGCATTGGGCGTCGTATACTCGTACACCTTGAAACCAACGCTCCCCCTGTTGATGGTTGCAACGCTATCATTATCAGCCAAAATTTCCTTGCATACTGCCGTCATATGGGACGGCAAGGAAACAAAATAGCTGTCCGTCGCTACCTGAGGATGTTCCCCATACTTACCTTTGGTATTGATAAAGATTGCCCTTACCGGGTAAACATGACCTTCTCCTACCTTATGAAAAAGGGACGAAAGGCTGTAGTAGGAAGTAAACCCGGTAACATCAATATCAAACCTCTTCCCCTTGTTAAACTTGCTTGCAAACGACATGATTTTCTCCTTTCTGATTATACCTCTTCATCGTCTAAAGATTCTTGCAAAAGCTGTAGTAACGTAGTTGCGATATCGCAGAGCCTTGTATCGTCCTTGTATCTGTCGCTCCCCATAATCACAGGAATAGATTCTAAAACCCGGGTAATACACAAATCTAAGTCGGTAACAGGCTTTGCGCTTCTTTCTACCTCACTGATTTTATCCCGCTTCTTTCGGGGCTTGCTGTCTCCTGTTTCCTTCCCCCTTTCCTTATGCTCCTTTACTACTTTCCGCAATTGACGGATTGACATTGACGGAGCTATCTCCCCGGCTTTGTCCATATCAATTACAGTTTGTTCTCCTAATACTTTTACTTCCAGTAGCTGATTCAGCGTGTAATCTTCCCCATTCTCACGGGCAAGTATGGACTTATATTCCCCGTCTTCCGATGGAGTTAAGTACTTTCTTGCAACTGATATCATGTTGGATGTTGTTACAGGTTTATAGCCCAATACCTTTAAGGCATAGTCCCCGATACCATCAAAGCCATCTTTAACATAAAGCTCTTTATCCTTAATGATAAGCAAATGAATAGCAATTGCGAACATGTGCGCTTTTGCTGTATTTGCATGCTTAAGAATTTCAGCAGTATGTTCCTTAAGCTCAGGGTCAGTAACTTCCATTAAAGGACATGCCATAAAGCCTATCTCATTAATGTTCGCTAAATCCGTTTGCAATAAGGTTTCTCCTTTCATTAAGTTAAGCAATATTCAGTTTTCAAGGTACATTCCCTGCAAGATGGTATCCCCCACTTTTCAACCGCCATAGGTTATCGGACGGGATACCCCCTTCCATCTGCTACAGGATAACAGATATGAATGATTTTTGCAACATACTTTTTTCGACATTTTCGACGCCCGGATTTTAAAACCCCATGGGCCAAACGGCTTTCTACAACT
>CAZMHL010000045.1:0-12468 GCA_964566065.1 uncultured Eubacteriales bacterium | reverse complement strand
TACTTGTGTTCAGGCACAGGGTAAATAATTTTGGAAAGAGGTAGTAAAATGAAAATACTTGTTATAAATGCAGGAAGCTCATCACTTAAATATCAGCTTATCGATATGGATGGCAACGAAGTAGTTGCGAAGGGCTTGTGTGAAAGAATCGGACTTGACGGTTCACTTCTTACTCATCAGGTAAACGGAGAAAAAATTCCGCTTCCAACAGAGATGAAAGACCATTCTGATGCAATCAATGCAGTTATTTCAGCTCTTACAGATGCAAATCACGGCGTTATTAAGAATATGAGTGAAATTTCAGCAGTAGGACACAGAGTTGTTCACGGCGGAGAAGAATTCAGCAAATCTGTAATAATCACAGAAGCTGTTAAAAAGGCACTTGAAGCATGTATCGAACTTGCACCGCTTCACAATCCTCCGAACCTTATCGGAATTGAAGCTTGTGAAAAGGTAATGCCCGGAGTTCCGCAGGTTGCAGTATTTGATACAGCATTTCATCAGACAATGCCTGCTTCATCTTACCTTTATGCTCTTCCTTATGAATATTACAAAAAGTATAAAGTAAGAAGATACGGCTTCCACGGTACTTCTCATAAATATGTTACAAAAAGAGCAGCAGCAATGCTTGGCAAAAATGAAGAAGATGTTAATGTAATCACATGTCATCTTGGTAACGGATCATCAATTACAGCTGTTAAGAACGGTAAGAGCTATGATACAACAATGGGCTTTACACCTCTTGCAGGTACATTGATGGGAACAAGATGCGGCGACATTGATCCTGCAATTGTAACTTATCTTATGGATAAAGAAAATCTTTCTACAAAAGAAATCAACGATATAATGAACAAAAAATCAGGTATCTTCGGTGTGTCAGGCGTATCAAGTGACTTCAGAGATGTTGCGGGTGCGGCAGCTGAGGGTAATGTTCAGGCTAAAGAAGGTCTTGAAATGTTCTACCATCAGATCAGAAAATATATCGGAAGCTATGCAGCAGCTCTTGGAAAAGTTGATGCGGTTGTATTCACGGCAGGTATTGGTGAAAACGACAGCACATTAAGAAAAGAAGTTGCAGGCAATCTTTCAATTCTCGGAATGGGAATAAACGAAGAGAAAAATAAGGTAAGAGGAGAAGAAATTGATATTTCTTCTGATGATGCTAAAGTTAAAACTTTTGTTATTCCTACAAACGAAGAACTTATGATTGCGTTGGAAACAAAAGAACTTGTAGAGAAATAATTCTTGACAAATCGGTAAAAATTTAGTATAATGTGATGTACTGTGTGTTGGAGGGTGAATTTTATGCTGTTTGACGTATCTGCTCTTTATAAAAATCCTGACATAGTTCTTGATTTGAATGAAGAAATTTCGTTTGGCGGAGAATTCTCCAAAGATGCAATTGAATTTGAGAAACCTGTATTAATTTCAGGTAATATCAAAAATATAGACGGAATACTTATTCTTTCTGCTAAAGCTACAGGTGAATTTATCACTGTTTGTGACAGATGCGGAAAACCCGTAAAACTTCCGGTTTGTTTTGAAATGGAAGAAAACCTTGCCAAAAATGTAAGCGAAGAGGACGGGGAAGAGATAACGGCTCTCGAAAAAGAGAAATTCAATCTTTACGATGTTGCCGAAAAAAATGTGTTTGCAAATTTTCCGTCTAAAAGATTGTGCAGTGAAGACTGCAAAGGTATTTGTCAAAGATGTGGTGCAGATCTAAATTTGGACAAATGTAGTTGTCAGGATGATGATAACTGGAATCCACAGTTTGATATATTAAAGGGTTTGTTTGACTGACAGATCTGTATCAATTAAATTGAGGAGGTGTGAACATGGCAGTTCCAAAGAGAAAAGTTTCAAAAGCAAGAAGAGATAAGAGAAGAGCTAACTGGAAGTTGGCAGTACCGGGAATGGTAAAATGTCCACAGTGCGGAGCTTTGATTTTATCACACAGAATGTGTTCTGAATGCGGTTATTATAAGGGCAAAGAAGTTGTTAAAGTTAACGGCTGATAATTTGTGAACTTTATATCCCTGTGCTTGAGCATGGGGATATATTTTTTTGCTCTTTTCTTGACTTTTCGGCGATTTTATAAGATAATATAATGTGGAATTTTATAATGGAGAGTACTATGACTAAAATCAGTTATGTTGAACCCGATTCACTTGCATCAGATGCAGGAATTGAACCGGGGGACTATCTTGTAAATGTTAACGGCAAGGAAATTAAAGATGTTCTTGAATTTCGTTTTGTAACGGCAGATGAGGAATATCAGATAACTATCAAAAAAGCCGACGGCAGTTATGAGGTTATTGATATAATAAATGAATATGATGAAGAGTTTGGTGTTGAATTTGAAAATCCGCTTATGACCAAGGCAAGAAGCTGTGCCAATAAGTGTATTTTCTGTTTTATTGACCAGATGCCGTCGGGAATGAGAGAAACTCTTTATTTTAAAGATGATGACTCAAGACTTTCCTTTCTTCAGGGAAATTATATAACGATGACAAATCTTTCGGATAAAGATTTAAATACCATTGCCGAAATGAAAATGTCCCCTATAAATGTATCTGTTCAGTGCACAGAACCTGATTTGAGAATAAGTATGCTCGGAAATAAAAAAGCAGGAAAATTACTTGAGCAGCTTAAAGTTCTTGCAGATGCCGACATTGTAATCAACTGCCAGATAGTTTTGTGTAGAAATATAAATGACAAAGAGCATCTTGACAGGACGATTGCGGATCTTGAGAATTTCTTTCCGTCTGTTTTCAGTGTTTCGATTGTTCCTGTAGGACTTACAAAATACAGAGACGGTCTTTATGAACTTGATGGCTTTGATAAGGATTCGAGTATTGAGGTAATTGAACAGATAAGCAAATGGCAGGAGAAATTTCTTGAAAAGTACGGAAAAAGAACAGTTTATCTCGCCGATGAGTTTTATATAATGGCAGAAAAGGATTTTCCGGAATATGAGGAATATGAAGAATTCCCGCAGCTTGAAAACGGCGTGGGAATGATAAAAGCTTTTGAGGATGAATTTATAGAGGGGCTTTCAGATACAGAGGAAGTTTATTTCAAAAAATGTTCTGTAGCAACAGGCGTTTTGAGCGAAGAATTTATCAGCGGACTTGTGTCAAAAATAAAAGGCATAGACTGCAAAGTATATGCCATCAAAAATGAGTTTTTCGGTGAAAGAATAACCGTTTCGGGACTTGTGACGGGCGGAGATTTAATAAATCAGCTTAAAAACAAGGAACTTGGTGACTATCTTCTTATTTCAGATAATATGCTTCGCAATTCAACCGATGTGTTTCTTGATGATGTAACAGTTCCCGATGTGGAAAAAGAGCTTAACGTGAAGGTTTTAATTGTAAGATCAGGTTGTGATTTTGCGGAAAAACTCACAAAAGACTTGAAATAACAAGGCAGAAAGGATGAAAAATTATGAAACCTGTAGTTGCAATAGTAGGCAGACCTAATGTTGGCAAGTCTATGTTGTTTAATAAACTGGTAGGGCAGAGAATATCGATAGTAGAAGACACCCCGGGTGTAACAAGAGACAGAATTTATTCTGACTGTCAGTGGCTTGATAAAAAATTCACTCTTATAGATACGGGTGGTATAGAACCCACAAAAGATGATATAATTTTAACACAGATGAGAAAACAGGCGGAAATTGCAATTGATACTGCCGATGTTATAATCTTTGTGGTTGACATCAAAACAGGTCTTACGGCAACTGACCGTGAAGTTGCGTCAATTTTGCAGAAATCAGGAAAAGAAATAGTTCTTGCCTGCAATAAGGTTGACAATGTTGGTCAGATTCCTATGGATATATATGAATTTTACAATCTCGGACTTGGTGAGCCTGTGCCCGTTTCAGCGGTAAATTCACTTGGTTTTGGTGATTTGCTTGATGAAGTAGTAAATAAGTTTCCTGATACTGTTGACACGCTTGAAGCTGAAGATGTAATAAGAGTTGCAATAGTCGGAAGACCGAATGCAGGAAAATCATCACTTATCAACAGAATACTCGGTGATGAAAGAGTTATTGTAAGCGATATCCCCGGAACAACCAGAGATGCAATTGATGTTATGGTGGAAGAAAACGGAAAGAAATACGTTTTCACAGATACAGCAGGACTTCGTAAAAGAGGAAAAATCGATGAAAATATCGAGCACTACAGCGCAGTGAGAAGTCTTCTTGCCGTTGATCGTTCGGATGTTGTTATGATTGTTCTTGATGCAAACGAAGGCGTAACCGAACAGGATACAAAAATTGCAGGCTATGCTCACGATCAGGGCAAAGCTTTGGTCGTTCTTGTAAATAAATGGGATATTGTCGAAAAAGAAACAAATACAATGAAAAATTATAAAGACAGAGTTCTTGAGGGCTTTAACTTTATGATGTATGCCCCCATTTTGTTTATATCTGCAAAAACCGGACTCAGAATACCGAAAATCTACGAAGAAATTGAACACGTTCATAAGCAGAATACAATGAGAATAGCAACGGGTGTTTTAAACGATGTGCTTAATCAGGCAATACTTCGTGTTCAGCCGCCGTCGGATAAAGGTAAGAGACTTAAAATTTATTATATGACTCAGGCGTCAATTAAACCGCCTACATTTATCGTTTTTGTTAATGATAAAAAGCTTGCCCATTTTTCATATATAAGATATCTGGAAAATCAGGTAAGAGAATTTTTCGGTCTTGATGCAACACCGCTTAAATTCATAGTAAGAGAAAAGAATGAAAAGAAGGCGTTAATGTAATGATAAAGGCATTGATATTTTCAATTATTGCATATCTTATCGGAAGTATAAATTTTTCCATAATAATATGCAAGCTTAAAGGAATAGATATTAAGAGTGTGGGAAGCGGAAATGCGGGAGCGACGAACACAGTTCGCACTCTCGGTAAAAAGTATGGTGTTGCCGTGTTTTTACTTGACTTTTTAAAAGGTCTGCTTTCCTGCCTTATTGCAAAAATTTTTGCAGAAGAATGTGTTATTGTAGCAGGTATATTTGCAATTTTAGGACACATTTTCCCGTTGTATCACGGCTTTAAAGGCGGAAAAGGTGTTTCAACTACATACGGAGTTCTTGCAATGATAAACATATTTGCGGCACTCATAGTCGGTGCTGTACATCTTGTGCTTATAAAAACGACGGGAGTTGTATCAATAAGTACAATAGCAAGCTTTGTAATTCTGCCTTTTGTGGTTTTTATATTCAATAAAAATTTGGTAAGCGTGATGCTTTGCGCAGTTATAACGTTAATTGTTATTTTTGCTCACAGAGACAATATCAGAAGACTTGTAAAAGGTGAGGAAAATTCTTTTAAAAAAACAGGAGAATAAAATGAAGATATCGGTTTTAGGTTCAGGAAGCTGGGGAACAGCACTTGCTATGGTGCTTAACAAAAATAAAAATGATGTTACCTTGTGGTCGTATTTTGAAAATGAAATTAAAGAACTTGACGAAAAAAGAGAAAGCAAACTTCTTGAGGGAGTAAAAATTCCCCGGGAAATAAAAATGACAAGCAGTCTTGACGAGGCTACAGACGGAGCTGAAATGCTTGTTATTGCAGTGCCGTCCCATGTTGTGAAATCTACAGTAATCAGCCTTAAAAAATACGATAATTTACCTTTGATAGTAAATGTTGCCAAAGGATTTGATGAAGAAAAAGACGAAAGACTTTCCGGGATAATAAAAAGAGAACTCAATACAGAAAAAGTAGTTGTTCTGTCGGGCCCGACACATGCAGAAGAGGTTGCAAGGAATATTCCCACAACCATTGTTGCGGCTTGCGAAAATATAGAGTATGCCGAAATTGTACAGAATGTTTTTATGTGTGATACATTAAGGGTATATACAAATACAGATGTAGTCGGTGTTGAAGTGGCGGGAGCTCTTAAAAATGTTATTGCTCTTTGCGCAGGTATCAGTGACGGTATCGGTCTTGGTGATAATTCAAAAGCCGCTCTTATGACAAGAGGTATGAAAGAAATTTCTGCATTGGGTGTTGTAATGGGCGGAGAGTTTGAAACCTTTATGGGGCTCACGGGTATGGGTGACCTGATTGTTACATGTACAAGTATGCACAGCAGAAACAGAAGAGCGGGTATTTTAATCGGTCAGGGTAAAAGCCTTGATGAAGCAATCGCTGAAGTTAAAATGGTTGTGGAAGGCGTAAAAAGCTGCGCTTGTGCATACAGACTTGCTGAAAAATACAATGTTGAAATGCCGATTGTTCAGACAGCTTATGATGTTTTATATAACGGAGTAAAGGCTTCGGATGCAGTGTATAATCTTATGATGAGAGATAAAAAGTCCGAATAGGAAATTGGAGAAAAACAAATGTATAGTGTTACGGTTGTTTCCACCGCAAAGCATATCATCAACAGTTTTAACTCACTTGATTTGTGGGAGGATAACAAATTTGTCTTGAAAGAGATAACGGGAAGTATTGATGATGCAATGAAACGTCGTCCGGATGTTATAATATGTCCTGTTAAAAGTGAAGAAGCTGACGGATGTGCTTTTTCTGAAAAAGCAAAAGAAAATAATCTTAAAACCAAAGTTATACTTTACGGAAGAAAGACCTACGAATCTGTTAAACTTGCGATAGATTCGGGGGCATACGGTTATCTTTCAATGCCTCTTGATACGGATGAACTGGAAAATTTGCTTAAAAGACTAAAAAAAGATATAAGAAAAGAAAAAAAGAGCCTTTCTAATTTTTATTCAGGCGATGAGGATATCGGCGAAATCCGTGTAAATTATTTCACAGAGCTTATGGGCGGAGAACGCGATGGAGAATACTTTGAAGAAAGTTTTGAAAGACTTAATTATAATCTTAAATTCGATAAAGTCAGCTTAAGCTTTATAGCGGTAAAAATAGAAAATTTTGAAAACTATCTTGATAAAGTATGGAAGTATGAAAAAGAATCTCTTTACAATGCGGTATATAATTTTATAGAAAAAAATACTAACGATTTATTCTTTGTGCCGGTAAATCACAAAGATGAAAATATTTATATAGTAGTTTTAAAAGAAAAAGGTTTTATATCTCAGTATCAGATTTCAGATATAGCAGATTCTATTAACAATATAATGGGGCTTGAAGTTTCATTCAAAACGGTAAAAGATTTCGGTACAATAAAAGAGTTTTTGGCTTACAAAAATAAGAACTCATTGCTCGAAGCATTTGAACTTGAGATGAATGAAACAGGCTCTGTAAGCGAAACTGTGGTTATTGATGCAAAAAAATACATAAACCGTTCATACTTTAACGAAATTTCGTTAAGTGATGTAGCGGAATATGTAGGCTTGAGCGCTGCACATTTCAGCAGGGTTTTCAAAAATGAAACGGGTGAAAAGTTCGTTGATTATCTTGTGAAAATACGAATGGAAAAAGCCAAAAAGCTTTTTGAAATGTCTAAATATAAGACCTACGAAATCAGCGAAATAGTAGGCTATAAAAAAAGTAAGTATTTTGGTAAGCTCTTTAAAAATTACACGGGTTATACGCCCACAGAGTACAGAAATATGCTTCGCAAAAAGAATAAAATCAAAGGATAAAATCGGCAAAAGGAATTTTCTTTTGTCAATTTTTTCTTTGGATAAAAAAGCATCAGCAACATATACTAATTCTGTAACTTTCATAAAAGGAGATTTAAAGATGAAGGCAACAGGAATTGTAAGACGAATAGACGACCTCGGTCGAGTTGTTATACCAAAGGAAATAAGAAGAACAATGAGAATAAGAGAGGGCGATCCTCTGGAAATATTTACCAACAAAGACGGAGAAGTAATATTTAAAAAATATTCTCCCATCGGTGAGCTCGGAGATTTTGCAGTGCATTATGCAGAAACTCTTGCAAAAACTACAGGCAAAAGCGTTTGCATAACCGATAACGATGCAATTATTTCTGTTTCAGGCGCTCCGAAAAAAGAACTTATGGAGCAGAAGATTTCAGGTGAAATTGAAAAGTTCATAAAAGAAAGAACAACTTATGTTTTAAAGCACACAGAAGATAAAAAATATAAATTGCTTGATATGACCGATAAATATATTGTAAGCGTCTGTGCACCTATTATAGCAGAAGGTGACAGTATCGGAACAGTTATTTTCTTTTCAACGGAAGACCCTGATGTTATGGGTGATGTGGAACAGAAACTTGCACAGTCTGCGGCAATGTTTTTAAGCAAACAAATGGAAGATTAAAAAAATGAGGACAACCTTATCAAAAGGATGTCCTTTTTGTTTACAAGCTGAAATATTCGTGGTATAATGATAAGTTGATAATATGATTTTTTGCCGAAAATCAGGAACGGGAGGTGTCGTTATGGCAGATTTTAAGGTTATATCAAAATATGAGCCCGCAGGCGATCAGCCGAAAGCAATTGAAGAACTTGTTGACGGCATTGAAAGCGGTCTTTGCGGACAGATTTTAAAGGGTGTAACCGGTTCGGGTAAAACCTATACAATGGCAAAAGTTATTGAAAAAATAAACCGACCCACTCTTGTGCTCGCTCACAACAAAACTCTGGCGGCGCAGCTTTGCAGTGAATTTAAAGAATTTTTTCCTGAAAATTCAGTTGAATATTTTGTTTCTTATTATGACTATTATCAGCCGGAGGCGTATATTCCTCATACCGATACCTATATTGAAAAAGACTCTGCCATAAACGATGAAATTGACAAGCTCCGTCACAGTGCAACTGCCTCTTTGTTTGAAAGGCGAGATGTTATAATAGTTGCATCTGTGTCCTGCATTTACGGACTTGGTGACCCGATAGACTATAACACGATGGTTATATCACTGCGTCCCGGTATGGAAAAAGACAGAGATGAAACAATAAGGCGTCTTGTTGAAATGCAGTATGAAAGAAATGACATTGATTTTTCAAGGGGTAAGTTCAGAGTAAGGGGAGATGTAATTGAAATCTTTCCTGCAAGTTCAAATGAAAACTCCGTAAGGATAGAATTTTTCGGCGACGAGGTTGACAGAATAACAGAGATTAATGCTCTTACGGGAGAAATAATCTGTGAAAGAAATCACGTGGTTATTTTCCCGAACTCTCATTATGTTACAACCAAAGAAAAAATGAAAAGAGCTATCGAAACTATAAAGGTTGAACTTGAAGAAAGAATAAAAGAGTTTAACGACGAGGGGAAACTTGTTGAAGCTCAGAGAATTGAGCAGAGAACTCTCTACGATATTGAAATGATGGAAGAAACAGGCTTTTGTCAGGGAATAGAAAATTATTCAAGGCATATAAGCGGAAGAGAGGCAGGTTCGCCGCCATTTACTCTTCTTGATTATCTTCCCGATGATTTTCTTTTAATGGTTGATGAAGCCCATGTTACAATCCCGCAGGTAAGAGCAATGTATGCAGGCGACCGTTCAAGAAAAGAAAATCTTGTAAAATACGGATTCCGTCTTAAAAGTGCGTTTGATAACAGACCTTTGTGTTTTGAAGAGTTTGAAAGAAAAATCGGTCAGGCGGTGTATGTTTCCGCAACTCCTGCTGATTATGAAAAAGAGCACAGCGATAAAATTGTAGAACAGATAATAAGACCTACGGGACTTGTTGATCCTGAAATCGAAATAGTTCCTCAGGAGGGGCAGATTGACCATCTTATAAGTGAAATAAACAAAAGAACAGAAAAAAATCAGAGAGTTCTTGTTACAACACTTACAAAGAAAATGGCGGAAAGCTTAACGGAGTTTCTTGAGGAAGCAGGCATTAAGGTCAGATATCTTCATTCGGACGTTAAGACAATAGAAAGAATGGAAATAATCAGAGACCTGCGTGTGGGTGAATTTGATGTTCTCGTGGGAATCAATCTTTTAAGAGAAGGACTTGACCTTCCGGAGGTATCACTTGTTGCAATACTTGATGCGGACAAAGAAGGGTTTCTTCGTTCCGAAACGTCGCTTATACAGACAATCGGCAGAGCAGCAAGAAATGCTGAAGGTAAGGTTGTTATGTATGCTTCCGGGATGACTGACAGTATGAAAAGAGCAATTGATGAAACAAACCGACGCCGTGAAATACAGATGGCATATAATGAAGAACATAATATTGTTCCGAAAACCATTGTCAAGGATGTCCGTGAAATAATCGAGGCAACAAAAGAAGTTAAAGAAATCAAAGTTCCGCAAAAGGGAATTGATAAGAAAAAACTTATAGAAAAGCTTACTAAGGAAATGCTTGAGGCTGCAAATAAAATGCAGTATGAAAGAGCGGCTGTTTTAAGAGACAAAATAGAAGAATTAAGAGGTACATTGTAATGGCAAGAGACAGTATTTTTGTTAAAGGTGCAAAAGAGCACAATTTGAAAAATATAGATATAGAAATACCAAGAGATAAGCTTGTTGTTTTGACGGGTTTAAGCGGTTCGGGAAAATCTTCCCTTGCCTTTGATACCATTTATGCAGAAGGGCAGAGGAGATATGTAGAGTCTTTGTCTGCTTATGCAAGACAGTTTCTGGGTCAGATGGAAAAACCTGATGTGGATTACATTGACGGTCTTTCTCCTGCAATTTCAATCGACCAGAAAACCACAAGCAGAAATCCGCGTTCAACTGTTGGTACTGTTACGGAAATTTATGACTATTTAAGACTTTTGTATGCACGAATCGGTGTTGCACACTGCCCTGAGTGCGGAAAAGAAATAAAACAGCAGACGGTTGATGAAATCGTTGACCGTATTTTAAAGCTTGAAATAGGTACAAAATTCCGGATTCTTGCCCCTGTTGTAAGAGCAAGAAAGGGTGAATATACCAAAGTTTTTGATGATGCGAGAAAAAGCGGTTATGTGAGAGTAAGAGTTGACTCTGTTCTTTATGACCTTTCAGAAACAATAACCCTTGAAAAACAGAAAAAGCATACAATTGAAATAGTTGTTGACAGACTTGTTATAAAAGAAAATATGCGTCAGCGACTTACCGATTCTGTTGAAACAGCATTAAAACTTGGCAATAATCTTGTGACAGTTGATATAATCGGCGGAGAAGAAATAACATTTAGTCAGAATTACGCCTGCAAAGACTGCGGTATAAACCTTGAAGAATTTACACCCAGAATGTTTTCATTCAACAGTCCGTTTGGTGCATGTCCTGAATGTGCAGGTCTTGGTTCAACCCTTAAAATTGACCCTGATATGATTGTTCCCGACAAAACCAAAACCCTTGTTGAGGGAGCGGTTGTTGCAAGTGGCTGGAACTCTGTGGGAAAGAAGAACAGTATTGCTTTTGCACTGTTTAATTCCTTGGGCAGGCATATGGGATTTGATATGAATACTCCTTATGAAGACCTTACCGAAAAACAACAGAATGCAATTCTGTACGGAACCGGAAGAGAAAGAATAAAGATTGAATATGAAAGCTCATACGGCGGAGGCTCATATTTTGCTCCTTTTGAGGGTGTAATAACTAATCTTGAAAGAAAATACAGAGATACCAAATCGGACTATGTTAAGGACGAGATGGATAAAATAATGACCAATGCAACCTGTTCCTGCTGCAGCGGGAAAAGGCTTTCAAAGAAGAGCCTTGCTGTAACGGTGAAAGATAAAAATATTATTGAACTTACAGAGCTTTCAATTTACAAGCTTAAGGATTTCTTTGCAAATATTGAACTAACCGAAAATGAAAAAATAATAGCAGAGCAGATACTTAAAGAAATAAATGCAAGGCTTGGGTTCCTTGTTAATGTTGGTCTTGATTATCTCACTCTTTCAAGAGCATCGGAAACACTTTCGGGCGGTGAAGCGCAGAGAATAAGACTGGCAACACAGATAGGTTCAAGCCTTATGGGTGTTTTGTATATTCTTGATGAACCAAGCATCGGTCTTCATCAGCGGGATAATGATAAGCTTATAGAAACTCTTAAAAATTTAAGAGACCTTGGAAATACAGTTTTAGTAGTTGAGCACGACGAAGATACAATGCGTGCTTCTGATTTTATTATTGATATCGGACCGGGAGCGGGTATTCACGGCGGAAATGTTGTTTTTGCAGGAACCTATGATGAAATTCTCAAAAGCAAAGACAGTCTGACCGGAGCATATTTGAGCGGCAGAGAAAAAATAGATGTTCCTGCTGAAAGAACGCTGGCAACTGAAGAATATATTGAGGTTACGGGTGCAAAGCAGAATAACCTTAAAGATATAAGCGTAAGATTCCCGGTGGGATTGTTTACGGCGGTTACAGGTGTTTCAGGCTCGGGAAAGAGTACCCTGGTAAATGAAATTCTTTACAAAACACTTGCAACGAAACTAAACAGAGCCCACAAAAAAGCAGGTAAATACGATAAGATTTACGGTCTTGAATATGTGGATAAGGTAATAGCAATTGATCAGGCACCGATAGGAAGAACACCACGTTCAACCCCTGCAACCTATACAGGTCTTTTCGGAGATATTAGAGAAATTTTTGCATCAAC
>CAZMHL010000044.1:0-12653 GCA_964566065.1 uncultured Eubacteriales bacterium | reverse complement strand
TTTTTCCTATCCCCTGAAAAAGGAGGTGTAAATAAATTTACACCTCCTTTTTGTACGTTTTTCGCAATATGCGACAGTGTTTTCATTGCACACCTTCTATAATCTAATTGAGGTGATTTTTGTGACATCAAATGATAATGTAAAAGAGTTGTGTAATACTATTGAAAAATATTATAAAAGAAACAAAAGCCTGGCTGATACTTTGAGTAAATGTGAAAGCAGCATGGGGAGGGTTGTAAGAAGCGTTACTAAATCTGCAACTCATTGCGGATGCATTGAATATTCGGCAAAAAAACAAAAATTCTCACTGGATGCCGATATGAAAAGTCTTATGGAGGGTGAACTTTGCAATGAATGTCTTGACATAATAAAAACAGAAGCCGGACAGCTTCTGTTTTATGTGTTTGCTCTTTGTATGGAGCTTGGCATTGATGTGAATGAACTTATAAAGAAAGAGTCAGACTCTGTTAAAATGCTTGGTAAGTTTAATTTGAGATAGCATCAATTGCGTCTTTTAAGGATTTTACTCCAATAACACCGGTTTTGTTTGTAAGCGATTTTAAGTTTGAATAGGGGATTATTATTTTGTTAAAACCAAGCTTTAAAGCTTCGTTTACTCTTGCTGATATGTTTGAAACGGGTCTTATTTCCCCGGAAAGCCCCACTTCGCCCACAACCAGAGTTTTATTGTCAATAATAATATCCTTGTAGTTTGAATATATTGAAAGTACAATGGCAAGGTCAGATGATGGTTCTGAAAGTCTTAAACCTCCTGCAATGTTCAGATAGGTATCGTAATTTGAAAGATTAACACGGAATCTTTTTTCAAGAACAGCAAGCAGGAGAACAACCCTGTTGTAGTCAACACCTGCCGCAGTTCTTCTGGGTGCAGGGAAGAAGGTTGGTGTAACCAGTGCCTGAACTTCAGTTAGAATAGGTCTTGTGCCCTCAATGGTACAGGTTATACAGCTTCCGGAATTGTAAAATTCGTGATTTTCAAGAAGTGCTGTAGATGGGTTGTCAACATTGACAAGTCCTTTGTCACACATTTCAAATATACCAACCTCATTTGTTGAGCCGAAACGGTTTTTCACTGCACGAAGAACTCGGAAATTGTTGTTGTTATCACCTTCGAAATATAACACGCAGTCCACCATGTGTTCCAACACTCTCGGGCCTGCAATAGTTCCGTCTTTGGTAACGTGACCAACAATAAAAATCGTAGTGTTGCTTAACTTTGCGGCATGCATAAGAGAATGTGTAACTTCTCTTATCTGGCTTACAGTTCCCGGTGCTGATGATAAATCATCAGAGCTTATTGTCTGAACAGAGTCAACAATTGCAACTTTGGGATTGGTTTTTTCAATGGCACTTGTAACATTTTCAAGATTGGTTGTACAAAGGAGAGAAAGATACGGATTTGTAATTTCAAGTCTTTCTGCACGAAGCTTTATCTGCTTTGCCGATTCTTCTCCTGATATATATAAAACCTTGTCGTTTAAATACTGACAAATCTGTAAAAGCAGAGTGGATTTTCCAATTCCCGGTTCACCGCCTATAAGAACAAGTGACCCCTGAACAATACCGCCGCCGAGAACTCTGTCAAGCTCAGAAATTCCGCTTGAGTATCTTGTTTCCTTGTCGGTTTTGACATCGGAAAGGGGAGATGGTTCAATGTATGTGGAAAGTGTTTTGGTTGTTGCTTTGGATGCGGATCCGCTTACAACTTCTTCGTTCATTGTGTTCCAGCTTCCGCAATCGGGACACTTGCCCGACCACTTTGAAGAAGTTGAACCGCAGCTTGAACAAATATAAATAACCTTGTTTTTCAAAATGATGACTCCTTAGAAACTTAATATACTTATACTTTACAATAAATTAACCTCAAAGTAAAGAAAAAAGTGAAAAAAATCCTTGCTTTTTGGCGAGTTATGGTGTATTATATATGAGGTATAAATATGTAAAATTTTGTTGAGGTGAAACATGGAGAAATTCTTATATGTGTTTAGTATGATACTTCAGATCGCAATGCTTGCTATCGGTTGTTATTATACTGTTATCTCATTGGTAGGATGTCTTTTCAAAAAGGAACCTGTTTGCAAAAACGAAACCAATAAGGTTCATAAGTTTGCACTGGTTGCCGCAGCTCATAATGAAGAGGTTGTAATTGCAAACCTTGTTGATTCACTTAAAAAAATGAACTATCCCGAGGATTCTTTCGATGTTTTTGTTATAGCAGACAATTGCACAGACAAAACAGCAGAAGTTGCGGGAGAACACGGGGCAAGGGTTTTTGAGAGAACAAATGACGAACTTAAAGGCAAGGGTCACGCTCTTGACTGGATGTTTGAACAGATATATGAAATGGAAGAAAACTATGATGCTATCTGTGTTTTTGATGCAGATAATATCGTTCATCACGAATTCCTTAATAAAATGAACAGACAGTTCAACAGAGGTTATAAGGCGGTTCAGGGATACATTGATACAAAGAATCCGTACGATTCATGGGTTTCCCTTTCAAATGCTATTTCTTTCTGGACTATCAACAGAACTTTCCAGTATGCAAGATATGCTCTTGGAATGTGCTGTCAGCTTTGCGGAACAGGTTTTGCTGTTTCAACAGAGGTGCTTAAAAAGATTGGATGGGGAGCGACATGTCTTGCAGAAGATATGGAGTTCACAATGAAGCTTACACTTAACGATATCAAAGTGGGTTGGGCGCACGATGCTGTTGTTTATGATGAAAAACCGATCACTTTCTCACAGTCATACAAACAGAGAGTAAGATGGATGCAGGGACACGCCGATGTATTAAGCAGATTCTTTGGAAAGCTTATCAAAAAAGGTATTAAAGAACGTAAATTAATTCCTATCGACTGTGCTTGTTATCTGTTTCAGCCGGTAAGAATGGTAGCTCTTTGCTATATAACATTTATGGGATTTGGTCTTACATTCTATCCCGATCTCATTAACAGTTATTTCACATTCGGAAGTGTTCTTCCTTGGTATGTGTGGGATACGATAGTAGTGCTTCAGTTTGCATTTGTTCCTTTCGTGCTTTGCTTTGAAGGAAAAATGAACAGACACGTTATAAAGGGATACATTCCTTATTACATTTATACATTTACCTGGTTCCCGATTGCAATTGTGGGAATGTTCAAAAAGAACAATAAGGAATGGTTCCATACACAGCATACAAGAACAATTTCTATCGGAGAAATGGAAAAATAAATTCTGTAAAATCAATAAACCCACACCTGCGTGTGGGTTTGTTTAAAAAGAAGGTGATTGATAATGTCAGAAAAGAAAAATGTTGAAAATGTGCTTGAACTTTTCGATGAGGAAGGGAACCGCTATTCCTTTGAGGTAATGGATATAATTGAATACAACAAAGAAAATTACGGTGTTCTTTATCCGCTGACAAAAGGAATAAATGAATATGTAATTATTAAATATGTGTGTGCAGTTGATGAGGAAAATGAAATCGACGAATTTTATGCAGTTGACGATACAGACATAATCAATCACATATTTGAAGAATTTAAAAAAAGAAATAAGCACATCTTTAAGAAAAGATAAGTGACTGTTTAAAAACTTAATTTTTAAACAGCTTCATTCTGTATGAGATAGAGAAAAATGTTTGTAGTCAAAAGGCGAAAAACAAAGAAAAACCTCAAATTTTTTGAGGTTTTTCTGCATTTAGTTGAATTTTTATGTTTACAATATATTTCATAAGAGAAAATCAGCCTTTTGACGTTCCGGACTTTTTTAACATCCCTTTGTTTTTTAAATATTGTCAATTGGCAGATAAGGAATCGCGTTTAAATCCATTCCTTTAAAATCTTTGTCTTTGTAGTAGTGGTATGCTGCTGCACCAATCATTGCTGCATTGTCTGTACAGTAGACGGGGAGAGGGCAAATAAATTCCATTTTGTTTTCTTTTGCCGTTTTCTCAAAGCTGGCACGAAGTGCAGAGTTTGAAGCAACACCACCCGCAATGGCAACTTTTTTAACCCCTGCCAGTTCTGCGCCCTTAAAGGTGTTTTCGGTAAGAATGTCAACAACGGTTTTCTGAAAGCTTGCCGCAACATCTTCGGTCACAATATTTTCACCTTTCTGGTCAGCTTTGTGGCAGTAGTTTATAATAGCAGTTTTAATTCCGCTGAATGAGAAATCAAGAGTTTCTTCGTGAAAATTCGGTTTTGTTATGGAAATGTTTGCATTTCCTTTCTGTGCCGCTTTATCAATGCTTGGACCTCCCGGGTAGGAAAGACCTAAAACTCTTGCAACCTTGTCATAGGCTTCACCTGCGGCATCATCTCTTGTTTTTCCTAAAATTTTGTACTTTCTGTAATCCTCAACTAAAACAATGTGGCTGTGACCGCCCGATGCAACAAGGCATACAAAGGGAGGCGTTAAACCCATTAAGTAGTTCGCTGAAATATGTCCTTCGATATGATGAACACCAATTAGTGGTTTGCCAGATGCAAAAGCAAAGGATTTGGCGTAGGAAAGTCCAACTAAAAGTGAACCAACAAGTCCCGGTGCGTATGTAACAGCAACTGCATCAATGTCGTCCATAGTACAGTTTGCATCAATAAGAGCACTTTTCACCACTTCGTCAATCACTTCGATGTGAAGTCTTGAAGCAACTTCAGGTACAACCCCGCCGTATTTCTTATGAAGCTCCGCCTGGGAGTTTATAACGTTTGAAAGGACCTTCGTTCCGTCTTCAACAACTGCAGCCGCAGTTTCATCGCAGGAACTTTCAATAGCAAGTATTTTAATCAATTTTTTCAATCTCCTTTGTCATCAAAAGGGCATCTTCCTTGTTGTCGTAATATTTTGGTCTTATGCCGTCCTCTTTGAAACCAAACTTTTTATAGAGAGAAATGGCACTTTCGTTGCTGACTCTTACTTCAAGATGAATTGCACTGGTGTCGGTTTCAATACATTTGTCAATCATTGCTTCTAAAATTTTTGAAGCTATTCCTTTTCTTCTGAATTTTTCGTGAACGGCGATGTTGGTTATTTCACCTTCAAAAAACACCCACCAGTATCCGCCATAACCTGCAACTTTTCCGTCACAAAGAGCAACAAAATAATTTGCGATGGGATTTTCAAGCTCCGTTTCAAGTGATTTCATAGACCAGGGATTGCTGAAACAGGTTTTGTCTATTTCATCTATCGCATCAAGATGGCATCTTTCCATCTTAACAATTTCAATCTGCTTTGAGCTCAATAATTCTTCCTCCTGCCGCTTTAAACATTCTGTTGTACAATGCAAATCCAACGCCGCTTTTTATTGGCATATGAGCGTAAATTTTGCTGAATTTTTTAGTGTCGCAATCTCTTAAAATATCAAAAATTTTTGAAGCACCCTCTTCCGGGGAGTTGAACTTTCCGAGAGAATAAATGTTTTTAAATTCAAGCGGGAAATCGCTGAAAGTAATTACAGCGGTGCTTTCATCATAGTTTTCTGATATAAATTTATAAATCTCATCATTTTCGCCGTCAAGAATAAACAACTCACCTTTGGGGGCATAATGCTTGTATTTCATTCCGGGACTTTTGGGTTTTGAAACAGGTATTTTTTCTGTTAAGTGCTTGTCGTAAACCACATTGGGGAATAATTCTTTAATATCTTCAAATGATACCATACCGGGTCTTAAAATAACTGGGGTTTCGCTTGTTACATCAATAACTGTTGATTCTACTCCGATGTTACAACTTCCGCCGTCAATTATCATTTCAATTTTGCCGTTTAAATCTTCAAAAACGTGCTCTGCTTTGGTAGGACTGGGTCTGCCTGATGTGTTTGCGGACGGGGCAGCAATAGGAGTGCCCGAATATGCAATAAGTTCTCTTGCAATTTCATTTGAGGGAAGTCTTACCGCAACAGTGTCAAGTCCTCCCGATATAACATCGGGAACAATATCACTTTTTTTAAAAACAAGAGTCATCGGACCGGGCCAGAATTTTTGCATTAGAGCTTTGGCTGTATTATTAACACTTTTGACAAGCCGGTTTAATTCATCAATCTTGCTTATATGTAAAATAAGTGGGTTGTCTGATGGTCTGCCTTTTGCTTTGTATATGTTTTTAACAGCATCAGAATTAAGTCCGTCTGCTCCAAGACCGTAAACAGTTTCGGTTGGAAAAGCAACAAGACCGCCGGCTTTAATTATTTCCGCGGCCTTTGTTAAAACTTCTTTTGAATTGTCTTTGCTGATTTCAACAAATTCAGTCATAAATCAATAATCCTCTGTAATTGAAAGAGAGTCGTCGTTTTCAATCCATTCTGTAACGTCGTATTCTCTGTAGTTTTTCTTGTCATCTCTTACATAAACTTTGCTTACCCCTGAATTTATTATCATTCTTTTGCACATTGCGCAGGGCATAGCATTTTTAACATATTCTCCTGTTTCTTTTTCTTTTCCCACAAGATAAAGACATCCGCCGAGCATACTTCTTCTTGATGCACTTATAATTGCATTTGCTTCAGCGTGAACAGAGCGGCAAAGCTCGTATCTTGTTCCTCTCTGAATGTTGTGCTTTTGTCTTAAGCAGGTTCCTATATCCGTACAGTTCTGTCTGCCTCTTGGAGCACCCACATATCCTGTGGAAACAATTTCGTCGTTGTTGACAATAATTGCACCGAAGTTTCTTCTCAAACAGGTTCCTCTTTCGAGAACTGTTTCTGCAATGTCAAGATAGTAATTGATTTTGCTTGTTCTCATTACAAAATACCTCCGATTAAAGGTTTTCTATAGCGGTAATTTTGTCAACTCTGTTCTGGTGTCTTCCGCCCTCAAATTCAGCTGCCATATATGCTTCAAGAATAGAAACAGCAAGGTCTTCTCCGATAACTCTTCCGCCCATACAGATAACATTTGCATTATTGTGCTGTCTTGTCTTTTCAGCACTGTATGTATCGGATAAAACTGCTGCCCTTATGCCTTTGTGTTTATTTGCGGCTATGGAAATGCCGATTCCCGTTCCGCATACAAGAATGCCGAATTCTGCTTCGCCATTCTGTACAGGAACACAAACCTTGTGTGCAATATCGGGATAATCAACAGAGCTTGTGTCATAGCAGCCAAAATCCTTGTATTCAATATTTTTACTTTCAAGATGTTTGATAAGAGCGTTTTTTAAAACAAATCCGCCGTGGTCGCATCCGATTGCTATCATAGTTTAACCATCCTTTTCAACATAAGATTTTAATATATATTCGGGAGATATTCCCGACATTTTTTTATTTAAGTATTTTTCTTGTGCAAGAGCGGCAACGTTTACCGCGTTGTTAAAGTGGAATATCTTGTTTGGGAATACCGCGTTTTCACCGAGTATGCCGACAATTAATTTTCTGTGTTTTTCAACACAGTCTCCGGTAAAAATAATCTTTTTGTTTAAGCTTTTCAGCTTTTCACAGAGCTCGTCTATTTTAAGTATGTATTCCTTTTCGACTTCTTTAAGGTTACTGTCGTACACTCCGTAGTAAACCTGGTCACGTCTTGCATCAATAACCGTGCATATTAAATTTTCAGAAGTGGTGTAGGGGAGTGCCATAGCTTTTAACGTTGATACTCCGATGCAGGGCTTTTTTGCTCCGTCGGCAAGACCTTTGATTGCCGCAATGCCAACTCTTATTCCCGTAAAAGAACCGGGACCCTGAGCTGCACAGAATAAATCAATATCAGTCGGCGTAAGTTCAAGTTTGTTTAAAAGCTCCTCAATGAGAACCATAATAATCTGTGAATGTGCTCTTTTCAGGCAAACCGTCGTAGTCCCCAGAAGAACTTCGTCTTCTGATATTGCAACTGTTGCCGAAGCTGTTGATGTGTCTATTGCAAGAACTTTCATTAATTCACCTTCTTAATCTCAATTTTTCTTCCGTCATCTTCATAGCTTAAATTAACGGCATAGTATCCGTCCAAAAGAGAATAGGCAATCTCGGGCCATTCAATAATGCAGATTCCGTCAGAAAACAAATAACTGTCTATGTCAATTGAATATAAATCGCTTTCGCTTTCAAGTCTGTAAAGGTCAAAGTGATAAATCGTAATGTCGCCAGGATACTCATTTACAATGTTGAAAGTGGGACTTACAGGTTCAAATCGGGAATTAAGAGCCTTTGCCACACCTTTTGTAAAAGTGGTTTTTCCTGCACCCAGATCACCTGTAAGACAAATAACGTCACTGTTTTTTAACTCTTTGGCAAACTCGTATGCAATTTTGATTGTATCCTCTGCGCTTTGCGATTTGTATATCACTTCAATCTCCTCAAATTATGTATTATTATATAAGTATATCATATTTGTCTGAATCTTTCAATGCCTGAAAATAAAAAAGGATTGAAAATCAATCTTTTCAG
Source organism: uncultured Eubacteriales bacterium (assembly GCA_964566065.1). Classification (GTDB taxonomy): domain Bacteria; phylum Bacillota; class Clostridia; order RGIG6154; family RGIG6154; genus CAZMHL01. The sequence goes on along the minus strand of CAZMHL010000044.1, from coordinate 4,273 downwards.
ACCGTCGAAAAAGTCGTTCTGCCGCAAGAAAAAATTTAAAATGCAGGGTTTAGCATGGCTTCTCCTTGATGAGAGGCGCCGCCGTAGGCGGTGGTGAGGCGGAATGATTTTTCGACAAATTGAAACCAATAGTTAAAAACAGAGCCGTTTCTTTCATAAAACGGCTCTGTTGCTTGCTTTTTGCAAAAATGATGCTTGCCGTACCAAAAGTACTGTCTGCGCTCATTTTCGCAAAATATAACTTCCTTTTTCACAATCTATCAGCGTGTCGATAAACCTATCGACACGCTGATAGATAAACACATTATCACAAAACTTTTGAAGAGCAGTATATTTTATTTTTTGTAATAGTCAAATTTGCAAAAAGGGCATTTGGGATAGTCAAATTCGTGCCTTTGTCCGCAATTTGGACATTTCCTTATTATGCAGTTTTCCTGCTCTGACTGAAAGAATTCAATTTTTCCGCAATCAGGACACGAGTATATATCAACTTCCATAGCTCCGGCAAGAAGATTCGGTAAGTCGCCGAGCACCCATCCGGTTTCACCCAACTGAATTTTATGAGCGCCTGTATGATTCATTTTTGTTTTACATCGTAAACATAAAATATCTTTCATAAAAATCACTCCAAATGAATAATTTAGATGAAATTAGTATATCATATATTTAGCAAAAAATAAAGAAACTTGAAAAAAAGTAATTTTTTTGTAAAAAACCCTTGACAAGTTCAAACCTTGATGATATAATAAACAAGCTGTCAATTGAGAGCAGCACAGTATTTAAGATATTGGGCTGTAGCCAAGTGGTAAGGCATCAGACTTTGACTCTGACATTTCGTGGGTTCGAGTCCCGCCAGCCCAGCCAATTGACTTTTTAATATGTGGGCCATTAGCTCAGATGGCAGAGCACGTGACTTTTAATCACGGTGTCCGGAGTTCGACTCTCCGATGGGTCACCAACAAAAAGAGAACGCATCAGCGTTCTTTTTTTGTTGTATTCTTTTTACGAGGAGAGTCGAACTCTGAGAGAGCAACGAGCGTCAAAAAAACGATTGATAATCGTTTTTAGCGAAGTTGGTGCGCAGACGGGTACCGCAAGCAAAGCTTGTGGTCGTCAAGCAGTGCAGATGCGAAGCATATGCTTCTCCGATGGCTCACCAAATCTGTTCCTGTGAGGCGTGACATATTGCAAATGCTCAAAAACGGTAAAAAGTCTGCCGGAGAAATCTCCGAGCAGTTCAATTTAACGGGGCTACGGTTTCTTATCATCTTGCTAAGCTGAAAAGCACCGATCTTGTTACAGAACAAAAATATAAAACATTTATATATTATGAGCTGAATGCTTCGGTTTTTGAAGAACCGTTAATCTGGATTTACGGATTTGGAGGTAATGAACAATTGTAATGCAGATACAACAAAGGCAAGAAAAACAAGTCGTTTTATAGGTCTTGAGACAGTAATTATGGGTGTGATTTTTATCATAAGCATCTTTTTACCGCCTGTAAGTACAATGGTGAGCATTTTCCTTTTGATTCCTTATGCAATTATCGCATTTGTTTACGGAATTGTTGTTGCGAGAAAATAAATATTACAAAGAGAAGACAGGCTGCCTGTCTTCTCTTTGTATGGTTGTATTTCAGTTAAAAATGTGATATACTTTATTTCCGGCCGGTCATAAGTCAGTGTAAAATATAATATCTTTTCTTAAGAGGAGAGATATGTTATGTTTACTGCACAGTTCTGGCTGAACCAGCTTGAATTTACGATTAGATTGGTTACCGCAGGTGTCTGCGGTGCTTTTATAGGGTATGAAAGAAAAAGCAGGGGCAAAGAGGCGGGACTTCGTACCCATATAATTGTAGCCGTTGCGGCGGCACTTATGATGATAATTTCAAAATACGGTTTTTCTGACCTTGATTTTGGCGCAGACGGTTCAAGGATTGCGGCACAGATAGTATCGGGTGTTGGATTTCTTGGTGCCGGAATGATTTTCGTACAGAAGAACACAATCAAAGGTCTTACAACTGCAGCAGGCATCTGGGCAACAAGCGGAATTGGTATGGCGATAGGCGCAGGGATGTACGTTATGGGTGTTGTTTCAACAGCTATTATAGTGTTTTTTCAGATTATTCTGCATAAAGATTTTAAGTTTCTGAAAAGTTATTCTGAAGAATCCATATCATTGGTAATAGCTAAAAATTTTGATACTCTTCGTGAAATCACCGACTTTTTCAATAAGGACAATATCCATATTGAAAATATGTCAATGAAAGAGGCAGACGAAAACCTTAAAGTGAGAATAGAAATAAATACAGATAAAGAAATATTTGCAGCTGACATTGTCAAAGATTTAAGCAGACCTGATGATATAAAGGTGATAAGCTGCAGTAAATAGAGGTTAACTTATGATAAAAAAACTTGTAGGCGACAGAAAATTTTATACTATGGTTCTTGGTGTTGTAATTCCGATTATGATTCAGAATTTCATAACAAATTTTGTTAATATGCTTGATAACTTAATGGTCGGTGCGGTAGGTACAGAACAGATGTCCGGCGTTTCAATTGTAAATCAGCTGGTTTTTGTGGTAAACCTTGCGATTTTTGGTGCAGTAAGCGGAGCAGGGATTTTCACTTCACAGTTTTACGGTAAAAGCAACGATGAGGGAATAAGATACACTGTAAGGTACAAACTCATATCCCTTGTGGCAATTTCGGTTGCATCTGTTGCTTTGCTTCTTGGTTTTGGAGATAAACTGATAAATATGTTTCTTCACGACGGTAGCTATACCTGTGACCTTGAACTTACATTTAATTATGCAATGGATTATATGAAAATCTGTGTGATAGGCTTTTTGCCTTATGCCCTTTCACAGCTTTATTCAAGCACACTTCGTGAAACAGGTGAAACCTTTGTGCCTATGGCGGTTGGCTTTGTTGCAGTTGTTGTAAACTGTGTTTTTAACTATCTGCTTATTTTCGGAAAATTCGGTTTTCCCGAAATGGGAGTTGAAGGTGCGGCTCTTGCAACTGTAACAGCAAGATTTGTGGAATTTATAGTTATAATGATATATTCAAAGTTAAAATCAGAAAAGCATACATATTTCAAAGGGGCTTTTAAAAGCCTTTATATGCCTAAAAAACTTGCGGTTGATATCTCTTTAAAAGGGCTTCCGATTTTGTTTAACGAGTTTTTATGGGCTGCCGGAATATCACTTTTAAGTATGAGTTACAGCTTTCACGGACTTGATGTTGTGGCAGGATACAGCATTTCCTCAACGGTTATAAATCTGTTTAATATAGCCTTTTTGTCAATGGGCGTTGGAATAGGTATAGTAGTAGGAAAATACCTTGGTGCAAACGAGTTTGAAGAGGCAGTTGATGCCGACACGAAAATGATTGCTTTTTCTGTGTTTTTAAGTGTAGTTGTGGCACTGATAGTTATATTTATCGGTTCATACATTCCAAATCTTTATAACACCTCTCAAAGCTCAAAAGAACTTGCAGCATATTTTATAAGAACTGCGGCAATGTTTATGCCCGTAAATGCTTTTGTAAATGCTCTTTATTTCACTTTAAGAAGTGGGGGAAAGACATTTGTGACATTTTTGTTTGACAGTGTTTTTGTATGCGTAATAACAGTTCCCGTTGCAATGGTGTTGAGCCTTTGTACAAGTCTTTCTATATGGGCAATTTATCCGATGGTGCTTTCTGTTGATATAATCAGAATAGTTGTGGGAACTTATCTTGTGAAAAGCAAGACTTGGGTTAATAATATTGTCGAAGATAATTGAATTTAACACAAAATACTTGAAAATAGTGTAATGTTGTGATATACTGACAAGAGGCAGGATAATAGTAAATCTTGCCTTTTCTTGAATTTGGAGGTAAATGCGATGAATAATGTGTCTGCAATGTTTGCAAGCAAAGTGTTTAACAGTACGGTAATGAAAGAAAGATTACCGAAAGAAACCTATAAAGCACTTCAGCGAACAATACAAGACGGTAAACATCTGGATATAAATATAGCAAATGTTGTTGCAAACTCAATGAAGGACTGGGCAATTGAAAACGGCGCAACACATTATACTCATTGGTTCCAGCCTATGACTGAAATTACTGCCGAAAAACATGACAGCTTTATTTCTCCGACAGACGATGGACATATCATTATGGAGTTTTCGGGAAAAGAACTTGTTCAGGGCGAATCTGATGCATCTTCTTTTCCTTCAGGCGGTCTTCGTGCCACCTTTGAGGCAAGAGGCTATACCGCGTGG
>CAZMHL010000043.1:0-12725 GCA_964566065.1 uncultured Eubacteriales bacterium | reverse complement strand
AGCGACAGCAGAAAGCGGTTGCGGAGATAAAGAAGCGTTATGGAAAAAATGCCATTCTCAAAGGAATGAACCTTGAAGAAGGCGGCACAACCAAAGACAGAAATGAACAGATAGGCGGGCATAAGGCGTGATTTAATGACTGGGAGGCTTTACTATGTTAGCAAAGAGGTTCCTGGGGATAATTTTTGGGGATAATAAAGAACACGAAAAGGAGAAGGAAAAATATGAAGGCCTTCCGAAAAGCTGCTGGTACTGCGAACTTCTCGGTACGTGCCGAAAACCGAAAGAGGAAGGCTGGAAGTGTTACCATGGTTGCATGATTCTCAACGCACAGAGACGAGGTGATTCTAATGAATGACCGCATGGAATATCACAGATACGACGACGTAATCAACCGACAGCATCCGACATCGAAAAAACATCCAAGAATGTCAAACATGAATCGTGCGGCGCAGTTTGCTCCATTTGCGGCTCTTACTGGATACGAAGAATCTATAGAGGAAACCGCAAGGCTTACCGACCGCATAATCGAACTGAACGAGGATGAGATAGCGGAAATCAACGGGAAGCTGAACTTCATACAGGAACACATAAAAGAGCGACCGGAAGTCACCATAACCTACTTTCAGCCCGATGAGAGGAAAGATGGCGGAGCGTATATCACTGCGACCGGAAGGGTGAGAAGGATTGATGAGGTGAGTGGAGTAGTGGTGTTTGAAGGTGAAACTATACTTGATATTAATACGATTATAGATATAAAAAAAGAAGGTTCTGTTTGAAAAGCAGAACCTTCTTTTCATTAGTTTATGATTTCATCTTTGGGTGGGATACTAAAACTGAATTCGACAAGGCTATCGTAATTTATTATCTCGAAACAACCGCGAGAGATAATATCATTTCCGATAACGATATCGACTTTCTTTTCGGATAAATCAGCTTTCATAAAAGAAACATCAATAAAAGTAATTTCATCTGATAAAGAAACACTTACAGAAAAGAATTCTTTCTCAATAATAATATCCTTTGAAACGAACTTTTCTTTGCTTTTTTGGAGAGGATTTATCAAATCTATTGTTTCAGCAGAAATCAAACTTTGAGGAGAAGACGGATCCCAAAGCGCTTTTACAGTAGTCATGCTACTTTTTCCGCCAACAGCTATGTATGATTCCAGAGGTTTATTCAGTTGACTGTAATGTGTTACAATGAAACTCATATAATACCTCCTTTGAATAGCTTTATATTATTTTATCATAAAAGGAATTTCTGTCAAATATCAGATTTACATTATGACCAAAAAAGTCTCAACAAAAACATTTTACATCCACGCATTGAAAAGATTTTTTGTAGTGATATAATTATAATTGGATATTTATAAATCGATATTCCTCACTTTAGGAGGTACACAATGAAAGACGTTGAACAGAGAAAAGCCGCAAAGGAATTTGCTGAATACTGGAAAGGCAAAGGCTATGAAAAAGGCGAAAGCCAACCTTTCTGGCTCTCGCTTCTCAATGAGGTTTTCGGCATCGAAAAACCCGAACAGTTTATCAACTTTGAGGAACAGGTTCACATAGATAATACAAGCTTTATTGACGGTATGATTCCGTCCACTCATGTAATGATTGAGCAGAAAAGCCGCGGCAAAGACCTCAACAAAAAGATAAAGCAATCTGACAGTACTTTTCTCACTCCGTTCCAACAGGCACAGAGATATTCTGCCAGTCTGCCTTATTCACAGCGTCCCCGTTGGATAATTACCTGCAACTTTGAATCTTTCAATGTCTATGACATGGAGCATCCGAATGGGGAGCCGGAGGTCATTCTTCTCGAAAACCTCGAAAAAGAATACTACCGTCTCGCTTTCCTTGTAAACAGCAAGGACGAGCACCTTGAGAAAGAGATGGAAGTTTCCATCAAAGCGGGTGAAATTGTCGGAAAACTTTACGATGCTCTCCTGGCTCAGTATCTCAACAAAGAAAATGAAAGCTCCCTCAAGAGCCTTAATGTGCTCTGTGTCCGTCTCGTATTCTGCCTTTACGCAGAGGATGCAGGCATCTTTGGTCGCCGCGGAATGTTCCATGACTACCTCAATGAATACGATGCTGTACATTTCAGAAAAGCTCTCATCGACCTCTTCAAAGTTCTTGATACAAAACCCGAAAACCGCGACCCTTACTTGGAACCTGAGCTTGCCGCTTTCCCTTATGTAAACGGCGGACTTTTTGCAAATGAAGATATTGAGATTCCGATGTTCACCGATGAAATCAGAAAACTCCTGCTCATCGACGCAAGCAACGGTTTTGATTGGTCTGAAATCAGCCCGACCATCTTCGGCGCGGTGTTTGAAAGTACATTGAACCCCGAAACCAGAAGAAGCGGCGGCATGCACTATACTTCAATCGAAAACATCCACAAAGTAATCGACCCTCTCTTCCTTGATGATTTGAGAGCGGAGTTCGAGGAAATCTGTGAGATTACAGTAGATAAAACAAGAGAAAAGAAACTCAAGGCTTTCCAGGATAAACTGGCAGGTCTTTGTTTCCTTGACCCTGCCGCAGGTTCCGGCAACTTCCTTACCGAAACATACCTCTGCCTCCGCAAACTCGAAAACGAAATCCTTGATATTCTTTTCCATGGACAGATTTCTTTTGGTGAATACACCGAGCCGATTAAGGTTCAAATCAGCCAGTTCTACGGAATTGAAATCAACGACTTTGCTGTTTCTGTTGCAAAGACCGCACTTTGGATTGCAGAGAGCCAGATGCTCAAAAAGACCGAGGACATTGTTCACATGAGCCTTGATTTTCTGCCGCTTAAATCCTATACCAACATTGCAGAAGGAAACGCTCTTCGCCTTAATTGGGAGGATGTTGTACCGAAGGACAAGCTTGACTATATCATGGGAAACCCGCCGTTTGTGGGCGCGAAGTTTATGACAAAAAAACAAAGAGATGATATTGTTTCTTTGTATTCTGATTCTAAAAATAGCGGAACCATTGACTACGTTTCAGGGTGGTTTTTTAAAGCATCTCAAATTATGGTAAATTCGAATATTACCACAGCTTTTGTTTCAACAAACTCTATAACGCAGGGAGAGCAAGTAGCTGCCGTTTGGAAACCACTCTTTGAAAAATTCAAAATTCATATAAATTTTGCTCATCGTACATTTAAGTGGGGGAATGAAGCAAATGCCAACGCACTTGTTTATTGTGTTATAGTTGGTTTTGGAACTAACAATAGCCACAGGGCAAAATATATATATGAGGGAAGTACAACGAGACAAGCAACAAATATAAATGCTTACTTGGTTGATTCTGACGATGTTTTTGTGGAAAGTAGAAATAAGCCTCTGTGCGATGTTCCCGAAATTGGAATTGGAAATAAACCTATTGATGGCGGTTTTTATTTATTCACAGAAGATGAAATGAAAGAATTTATTTCAAAAGAACCGTTGTCTGAAAAATATTTCAGACCTTGGTTTGGAGCAAATGAATTTTTATATAACAAAAAACGTTTTTGCTTATGGCTCGGATTCTGCCCTCCAAACGAATTGAGAAAAATGCCAGAGTGCATGAAGCGAGTGCAAGCAGTTAAAGAATACAGACTTAACAGTACAAGCGAAGGTACAAGAAAAATAGCAGATAAACCTACCAGATTCCATGTTGAAAATTTACCACACAGCAATTATATTGTTATTCCAGAGGCCACTATTGCTACAAGAAGATATGTCCCTATGGGCTTTTTGTCGCCAGACAAAATGTGTAGCAATCTTGTAAAAATAATTCCTAATGGTACTATTTATCATTTTGGTGTTTTGATGTCAAATGTTCATATGGCATGGATGCGTGCAACTTGTGGATATTATGGTCCAAGTTATAGATATTCCAAAAATATCGTTTACAACAATTTCCCTTGGCCCGCACCAACAGAAGAACAAAAAGCAAAAATTGAACAGACTGCACAGGCGATTCTGGATGCAAGAGCACTTTATCCCGATTGTTCTCTTGCTGACCTTTACGACGAACTTACCATGCCGCCGGAACTCCGCAAAGCACACCAGGCTAACGATAAAGCCGTAATGCAAGCTTATGGATTCTGGGGCAAGCTCAATTCTGAATCCGCCTGCGTTGCCGAGCTTATGAAAATGTATCAAGAGTTAGTGGAGTAATAGAAAAGGGTTTTAAAATGGAAAATAAATTAAGCAAAAAAGAAATGGAAGATGTTCGCAAATTAGTTGATTGTGCCTTGGACTCATACAGTAAAGACATAGCTAAACCATATTTAAGCAAGTTGATTTTTATGGATAGATGGCTTTCTAATACAATCTTTTCGGAAATGGTGTCTGCAGTAAATGCTGCTGTTGGTAATATTAAGGATAAGGACGATAAAGTTAAAACTGCAAGGGAACTATTAACTAAGGTTGAGATTTTTTGTGCTTTTTCAGATGAAATTTAGTTTAGAATTTATAAGGAAATAAAAATGGGTGAGGAATTAATTACGGGGGTAATACCGACAAAAGATCATCCTGTTATTTTTACCGTGAAAAAAGATGATTTTGGATTTTCTTTTTTAACAGATTTTATTTATCATTCTGGTGAAAAATGCGATGTAACAAAAATTGATGTTTCCCAAGATGGGTTTGTTGAAGGCTATATGCATGACGGTAAAGATATTGCAATTTACATTGGTCATGGCCCCTATGAATTGGTTACATCTGGTACTGTGTATACATCTGCATATATTCTTTCTTCAAGTGAATCGAAGAAAGAAAACCTGGAATTTTTTGATGCTATTTGTTTTCAAGGTGGAACGCTTAACAATCTGTTTGATATTGATGGAATTAGTTTTATTCCCTCTAAAGATACATTTGTTGTAAATCGTAATGATGACAAAAAAACATATACAGTATCGGCTAAAGAATATGATTTTGAAATTGAAATTAGTTCTGAAGTATCCACTAAAAACAGTAGACAAAGGAAAGAAATAAATAACAGTGATGTTATTATGACTTTAAAATTTAAAAAACCGCAAACTAGGCATAGTTTTTTTGAGCATTATAATAATATTTTAAAAATGTTATCTTTTCTAACATTTAGAGAAAATGTAGGTTTTGATAAAATATTTTTGGAAAAATATGATGACAGAATAGGTAGTACGGTTTCATCTGCAGAGGTATTTATACGTAAAGATCAAGAGCTGACAAATAAAAGTTATTATAATAATATTACATTTGAAGATTTAGGCGACAAACTTACAAAGTTACTGAATATTATTTATAATACAGAAGAAAGCAAACAATCCTTTTTGTTAGGATTTATTCCATCTAATGATGAAGATCTTAATAAAATGAGTAATATGAAAATACGTGAAGTTTGTTCTGCTTTAGAATGTGAACTCGTTTTTGTAGACGACATAAAAACAGATGAAACAAACGAATTAAATGAGTTAGTAAGCTCAACTAAAGATTTCGTTAAAGAGTTCAGGAAAAAACATAATAAGTTGACTAATGATACTTACAATTTAATTTTCTCAAGTATAGGTAATTGGTCATTCCCTTTAGCAGAAAAATTATGTGCCCTTTATCGCAAGTATGAGCAAGAATTACTTAATCTTAACAGATCAACAGTTAATATTAACGAGGAAGCAATTAGGGCTGTAGTAAAATATAGAAATGACATTACACATGGTAAACATAGGATTCTTGATTTAAGAACTGCCGTAACAGCTTTTTATTTGGGCGGATTAGTTTATTTGTGCTTTTTAGAGAGACTTGGGGTAGATAGGGAGACGATAGACTGTTGGTGTAAAGATAAATTATTAAGATGATAAAAAGAGCTTGAACAAAATGTTCAAGCTCTTTTGCTATTTATCATGTCTTCAAAGTCATATATTGCCTCAATATGCCATTTGCTTTTGCTTACAATCCTTTGAGCACGTCTTGAGCACAGAAAATCTATGATATCAATCTTTGGTATGAAATAGTTAGTGCTTCGGTATAAACGTACGTGCTCAAAATATTTTTTTGAGCACCAATTAAGAATTGTGGCACGGCGGTATCCGATTAAATTAACCACATCTAATACTTTGAGCTTTTCTGGAACATCAGCAAACATATTTGAATAATAATCATGGAGTTTTTTAATAATTTCGTCTGGAATAACATTAGGATATGATAAATTGATTTTATTACATGTTTTTTTACGCTGAACATATTCTCCGGAGAAAACCGTCCGTTCTTCCATATACTTCATAACATCAGCTTTTTTGATTCTGTAAGTATGAATCTTCTTGATATATCTGCAGGGAACTTTCTTTGTTTGAAGAAGCTCCAATGCGGTTGCTTTGCTTATATGGCAAACTTTATAAAAAGTTTCTTTTGACATAACATCCGGGACTTTATCCCATTCAACATAGTTGTTCATTTGTATTTTCCTTTCCATCCAGTCCAAATGCTTTAGCGTATTTTTCTGACGCAAGTTTCATGTGTTTTAAGTCACTTCGTACATAAAAGTTGAGTGTAGTACTTGCGTTTGCATGACCGAGTATTTCCTGCACACTTTTAATATCGGCACCGCAGTTTAGAAGTAGTGTGGCGCAAGAATGCCGCAAATCATGTGGAGAAACATCTGGAAGATTATTTTTCCTTACAAAGGTATTAAGCCTTCTTGTAACAGCATTTGGATCTCTTGGTTCAAAAGGGTTCCCTTCTGTGCAAAAAAGAAAAGATTCATCAATCTTAATGTTTGGATATTCTGTATGTCGGAACGTTTTTAGCTTTTGCAACATATCTGCCAGACCTTGCATCATGGGAATCGTCCTAATGCTGTTAATGGTCTTGGGATCTGATACAACGGTTCCGGTTTCTTTTGTATAAGTAGCGGCTCTTTCAACAGTAATGGTATTGTTCTCAAAATCAATGTCTTGCCACTGTAAACCTATACACTCGCCACGCCTTAATCCAGAAGTGAGGAGAATCATGATAATGCACTGATAATCGAAGGATAGTTTTTTGATTGCAGCAATAAATTTTTTGGCATCTTCTTCACTTAAAGCATCTACTTTTCGCCGTTCCAATTTAGGAACAGGGACCTTTTTTATTGGATTTTTTACAATAAGTTCTTGTGTTTCAGCATAGTTGAATATCATTCGCAACATATTGAAATGATGTTTTATTGTACTGGCTGAAAGGGGTTCACCATAATATGTGCGATAATCATTCCGAAGCCATGCAAGATATTTCATTATAAAAATACCATTTACCTCATCAAGCATTAAATCTGAAAAGAATGGAAGCATTAAGTCGAGCACGCTTGTGTACATTGCAACAGTACTTGGCCGATGTGTTCCATCTTTAACGAAAAATGGAATCCATATTTTTTGAACAAAATCATTAAATTTATATCTTTCAACAGGGTTACCTGTGTAGGAAAGAATAGAGCTGTTTCCGAGAATTTCGTGTTCCCATTCGTCTGAAACTATCTGGACTTTTTTCCAAGCTTCTTTACGGTCAATTCCCCATGGAGCGTTCCAGATACGGGTTTGAGTTTTTTGTTTTCCGTTTGAATCAAAACCAAGATAAAATTTAATTTTGAACGAAAAAGGATCATTTTCATTATTTCTTTTTAATTCTGTAATCGAAGTCATTTTAACCTCCTGATAAAGTATCCTTACGCTCAATTATAAAGAGGTAGAGAGTTCGATTCAAATGTGCGAATTAGTAGATTTACAACAAGAAAAATGTGTGGATACAGATGCAATATATGTGGAAAAATGTGTAATAATAATGTTGAAGTGACCGGAATTTTGTGGTATGATGTATTTGTAATAAAAGTGAGGTGATTCTTATGTCAAGACTTACAAGAAAAATAGATTCTTTTTTAATTGACTGGAAAAACAATTCGGAAAGACGACCTCTCATTGTAAAAGGTGCTCGTCAGATTGGTAAAACTGATGCAATTAGTTATTTCGCAAAAAATAATTATAAATCTGTTGTTGAAATCAATTTTGTGTTGCAAAAACAGTATAAAGATATTTTTGATGATGGATTTGAAGTCGATACAATTCTTAAAAATATTTCTCTTAAGAATCCTGATTTCGAGTTTCCAGCAGGAGAAACACTTATTTTCTTCGATGAAATTCAAGATTGTATTAATTGTGCAACAAGTCTTAAATCATTTAAACTTGACGGCAGATTTGATGTAATTTGTTCCGGTTCATTGATGGGTATTAACTACAATGAGATTGAATCTAATAGTGTTGGATACAAGGAAGATTATGAAATGTATTCACTCGATTTTGAAGAATATCTTTGGGCCAAAGGTTATAAAGCGGAACAAATTGAGGAGCTTTATCAAAAGTTAATAACAAAAACTGCGCTTTCAACTGTGGAATATAATGTTATGCTCGAAAATTTTAGAGAGTATATGGTACTTGGTGGTATGCCTGAAGTTGTGTTTTCATTTATAACCCAAAAGAATTATAGCGGAACTCTTAAACTACAAAAACAATTGCTTCTTGACTACGAAGAAGATATTACTAAGTATGCTCATGGTCTCGATAAGGGCAGAATACTTGATATCTACAGAAAAATACCCGTTTTCCTTGGTAAGGATAATAAGAAGTTCCAAATCTCAAAAGTAAGATCCGGTGCACGAAGCAGGGATTATGTGGGAACAGTTGACTGGCTCAATAATGCAGGTATTATAAATGTGTGCTATTGCATGTCTTCTCCAGAATTACCGTTGAAAGGAAATTATAATCCGGATAATTATAAAATTTATTATCGCGATACAGGATTACTTGTTGCTTCGCTCGATGAGGAAGCACAACAGGATCTTCGTAATAATAAAAATTTCAACACATATAAAGGTGCTTTATATGAAAATATGGTTGCTGATATGTTGGTAAAACAGGGATATAATCTTTATTTTTACCGCAATGATAAAGGCACCATTGAAATGGACTTTTTTGTTCGCGATGCAGATTCACTTATTCCTGTTGAGGTTAAAGCAAATAATGCATCAACACCTTCACTGAACTCGCTTATAGAAAAAGATGATTATGGTGATATTAAATATGGAATTAAACTTGCAAACAAAAACATTGGTTTTAACGGCAAATTTTATACAATTCCTTATTTCTTAACCTTTATGTTGAAAAGATTTCTTAGGGAAAATTTTTTAACTTAAATAATATAAACATACCCCCGTCTTTGATTATGTAAAGATGGGGGTATGTTTATATAAAAATGATTATTTAATTTAATCTTCTTTTAAATAATTATCAATAGATAATTTATTTTCACAGAAAGTATCAATTGCAAAACATGCTCCAAGACGAAAACCGGCAATAAAATTGTTAAGATTCGTTTCTCCGTTTACAATACCTGCTGCATCAACGAATTCTAGAAATTTTTTCTTATATTCATCAGGTAATGATTTTAGTAAATAATCCTCATTTTCACTCATTATGTAAAGTTCTTTTTTTATATTACGGTTATCTTTACACAGGTTTTCACGAGGATCAATGTTATTATAATATAATTCTTCGATAAAGTTAGTCATTAGAGCACCTCGTAAATTTGTTATTCTGCGATATGAACGGCTTTTCCATGTTTTATTATTTCATCCAATGTAACGGGTTCGTAGTCCCAAAGCATACACCCAACGTTATAAATCTCATTTCTACAACCAATATCATTTAAATGGCTAGCTAAGATAATTTCATAATCGGCTTCTAAAGAGCAATGGGAATGTGCATGTAAATGAATTGCTTTATTCCGATGTCCGTTATACATAGGAATAAAATAATGAGAGAGAATACAGCGCCTTACAGTTCCATCTTCCAATGTAACGCAAATATCGTCATAGTCTTTTACATCTGAAAGAGCTTCTTTAGCTTTTGAATTGAGAAGAAAATCATCATGATTTCCCTTAATAAGGATTATTCGACCGTTAAGGCTTTTTATTATTTTATGCGCATCATTGTTTCTAGTTTTCCAAATCATATCACCAAGCACATAAACCAAATCATCCTTACCAACTTTTGCATTCCATCTTTTGATTAGTTCAGCATCCATTTCTTCAACAGAGTTGAATGGCCTATCATCAAAAGCTATAACATTTTCATGTCCGAAATGCAAATCTCCTGTAAAAAATACTTTTCCCATATTATCCATTCCTTTCTAAAAATTCATCTTCAATTACAAGAATATTAACCCTACCGGAATAAGTAGTACAACCATCAATAGCGATAATACCTTTGTCGTAATATGGAGAAAAATCTGCACCTTCTCCAAACTCGTAATAATCATTGCCTTTCAAATCACCGGCAGGTCGATGGTACCTTGCTTTACCCCAAGTTGTATGAAAATGTCCGCACACAATGGTTTTGTTTTCTTCAACAATCTCTTCGTGTGCAAGTTGCATACCGTTCAGCCATCTTGCTTCTGCCCAATCTTTTTCGTCCGCATTTCTCCACTCAGGATTATATTTATAAGTTCTGTATCTTGCCCAATGTGGATAATCTTCAAAGCAACTTACAGCAATCCAGCCATGTACGAAAATATAATTTTTAGTTTCAAAATAATTAAGCATCTTATTGAACAGGGGAGAAACCTTGTCGTAAGCTGAATCAAATTCTCCAAATTCATTTGAAAGTTGCCAGATGGTTTTGTCCGTACCATTGTGCATATCGTGGTTTTCTGAAAAACCTCTTTGCAATGCTTCCATTAACATATCTTCGTGATTACCTTTAATCAAAATAATCCGTTCCGTATTTTGAAGAAATTCAAGCATTTCAGAATTACCATTACCGCGGTCAAAATTATCTCCGCAAGATATTAGCCAATGTTCCGGATTGTTTTTATCATAACCGGCTTTATCAAGAGCTTTTATAAATTCATCATAAAATCCATGAACATCACTAAATACAAAAAACTTTGGCATAAAAAATACACCTCCTTATGCCGAGATTAGCATAAGGAGGTGTAAATGACAAATGTGCGAATTAGTTTTAAACTTCTGTGTATTCCTCAACTTCAATAATTATATTACTATTGTCCTTTTGGGCATTACTATCTAACAAAAGATTAATACGTTCTTCTTTTTCAACGATAAATCTTTTACAATAGAAAATATTTGCAAAATTTATAATTTTGATCATTTGACTGGTGTCAATAACAGCCCCGACAAAAGCTCCTATATAGGGAATTACTTTACCAATTGTTTTTTGTGTTAGATGTTTACCTATTTGTTCAAATACTTCAGAAAAAGCTGTCTTTTCAAGACTTGCCTTACCAGCTTTTTCTATTGCCTTTTTTGCAGCATTATTTGCAAGTGCTCTCATCTGAGTTAAAAGAAGATGTACTCCCCCTTTATCTGCCATGGCAGTCCATCCTTTTTTAGCAACTTGCTTTACAGACGTAGCTGTGGATATAAGCATTATTTTTGATATCGTGCCAGATAGTTCTGTTCCAATGGATTTTTTGGGATTCAATGCACTCATAAAAACTTCCGAAGAAATTTCAAGTTCTATAGGATCATTTTTTATATCATATCCATAAAATAAGGCTATTGATTGAACTGCTCTATAAAATAAAAATGTACTTAAAACCAAATTGAAAGGAATTCCCACAAAACCCGGAGCTCCAGTAGCCGCTCCTTCAATAATAGTAGCAATTATGTCAACGAATTTATTTTTATTGACTATTTTTGATATTTCATAACCTCTAACTAAACAGATTTCATTTAAACATGTTATTTTATTGGTATCTTCGATAGAAGAAATTTGTTTTATAACATCTTTTTCTGTCAAAGTTACTTTTGCGGCATATTGCTCAAGAACGTCAAAACCTTTTGCCAAAATCTCCATTGATTTTGTAAAAACATCATTATCTGTAATAGTTGTCTTTGTCGCTTTTACTATGTCTTTAAAATTATCCGGAAACTTTTCTCCGATTTTGGATACAGCTATTCCAGTTAAAGATGGCTCCGTCATTTTTTCGTAGGCTTTGGTAAAATCATCAAGAATCTTCTTCTCTTTCATATCAACTATTTGAGAAGGAATTGTATATTTGTCATTTATCATCTTTTACACCCCCGTTCAAAATAACGCATGTATTTTTCGCGAAAATATACTAAATAGATGATATCACAAATTATATTTTAATTAAAGACAAACAGATAATATTTGTAAGATTCGAAAATCAATTTAGTATTCCGGCACCCCATACCCAAATATCTCAAAGTGCCCAATAATGTAACTTCTTCTCCTACAGGTGTCGTCGGAGTTTCCTTCAATGGTGTAAATAATACCATTCTCAACTTTTTCTACGATACCAACATGGTTAGGTCTGCCGTCCTGACCGGTAATGTCTTCATCCCAATCGAAGAAGATTATCATTCCAGGAACAGGTTCCGCAGAGCCATCTGCCCATTGTCCACGGGACTGGAACCAGTTTACGCCGATGGTACAGCTTGCAAATCTCGGTATGATTCCGTTTTCAATGTAACCGCATTCGTTGGCACACCAGCTGACAAAACAAGCACACCAGTCAACTCGTTCGCTGAATCCGTACCATGACCAGTAAGGTTCACCGCCTACATTGCCGATTTGAGATTGAGCAACAGCAACAATCATATCGTCGCTTTGTCCGGCAATTCCACATAGAACCATAGCCCACAGCTCGTCGTTTTCTTCCGAAAGTAAAGCGTCGAGCTGTTCTT